>NZ_JBWKYJ010000051.1:0-36377 GCF_059423685.1 Acidovorax sp. GW460-11-11-14-LB4
CCCCACACGCAGCCCCATCGCAGCCTTTGTGGCTGTGTTTGTGCTGGCAGCAGCCTGCGCTGGTGCTCTGATCTGGACGCTGGAACGCCAGGAACGTGCGCAGCAGCGCACCCAAGCCGCCGATGTGGCGGGCGATCATGTCCAGGCCCTGCAGCGCGCCATCGAGTTGGCACTGTCGGCCAACAACACCCTGGTGGCGCTGGTGCGCCAGGGCCACGGGAACGTTCCCCAGTTCGAAGAAATCGGCGTGCAGATGCTGCCTTTCTACCCGGGCATCGCGGCCATGGGTCTGTCCCCGGGAGGGGTAGTGCAGCAGGTTGTTCCCCGTGCAGGCAACGAAAATTCGATTGGTTTTGACCAGCTCAACGACCCCCGCCAAGGGGCGGAGTCCGCGCGTGCCCGCGAGTCCGGCGTGTTGACGCTGGCGGGGCCCATGGAGCTGGTCCAGGGCGGCCTGGGCGTCGTGGGGCGCCAACCGGTGTACCTGGAAGATGACCTGGGGCGCAGGAGCTTCTGGGGTTTTACTTACGTCACCATCCGTCTGCCCGAGGTGCTGGCCACCGCCCGGTTGCCCCAGCTCAAGGAACGGGGTTTTCACTATCGATTGTGGCGTGTCCGCCCGGATAACAACCAGGAGCAGACCATCGCGACGTCTGACCCTCCGCCCACCGGTGACGCTGTTGGCCGGTCCCTGACCCTGCCCAATGGCCAGTGGACGCTCAGCCTGACACCCGCCAAGGGATGGGGCGCGCCAGATGTGCTGGCTCTGCGCTGTGCCTTGGGCTTGCTGTTTGCGTTGCTGATGGGCTACCTGGCGCGCTTGCTGGTCGAATTGAAGGTGCACGAGCGCGGTCTGGCGACACAGGTGGCCCAGCGGACCTCCGAGATCCAGGCCACACAGCAGCAGCTGCGCGCCACCATCGATGCAATTCCCGATCCGTTGTTTGAAATCGACCAGGACGGCCGCTATTGCAGCGTGCACAGCCCTCGTGCCGAGTTGCTCATGGGGCCTGCTGAGCAATTGATCGGCCGCAATGTCACCGAGGTGTTACCTGCCCTGGCTGCACTGACGGTGATGGATGTGCTCAATGAAGCGCAATCCCAGGGATGGTCCACTGGACGCCAGATCATGCTGGACCTGCCTGGCCTGGGGGCCACCTGGTTCGAACTTTCTGCGGCCCGCAAGGCGGGATCAGCGGGAGGAAAACCCAGGTTCATCGTGCTGTCCCGCGACATTTCAGAACGCAAGCGGTCGCAAGAACAACTGCAGTTGACGGCCCAGGTGTTTGACCAGAGCGGCGAGGCCATCGTGATTGCCGATGCGGCCCAGACCATCGTGCGCATCAACCGGGCATTCAGCCGCATCACCGGCTACTCCGAAGCGGAGGCCGTAGGTCAGTCGATGCGCCTGCTCACGGTGGCAGAGTCCACCCGAGACTTCGATGCCGACCTGGTGTACACCCATCTCACCAAAGAAGGGCACTGGGAAGGCGAAGCCTGGGGCCGCCGCAAGGACGGATCGACCTACCCCCAGTGGCTGTCCGTCAGCCGCGTGCGCGATGGCAATGGCAGCACCACCCACTCCATCACGCTGTTCCGCGACATCACCCTGCAACGCGAGGCTCAGGACCGCATCCAGCGCCTCGCGCATTTCGACCCCCTCACTGACCTGCCCAACCGTGCGCTCCTGGCAGAGCGCGCCCAACGCCACATCGAACAAGAGCAAGCGCGGGGCGGAACGCTGGCCTTGCTGTTCCTGGACCTGGACCACTTCAAGAACGTCAACGACTCGCTGGGGCACCGCATTGGCGACATCCTGCTGGTGGCAGTAGCGCGACGGCTGGAGTCCCTGCTGGGCACACAGGACACCGTATCGCGCCTGGGAGGGGATGAATTTTTGCTGCTGCTACCCGCTGCCTCGGCCCTGCAGGCGGCCGACGTAGCCAACCGTTTGCTGATGGCCGTGGCGCAGCCGTTTCAGGTGGAGCCTTACGAACTCACCACCACCCTGTCCGTAGGCATTGCCATGTATCCGGCGGACGGAGACTCATTCGACACCCTGTACCAGCGCGCTGATGCCGCCATGTACCGTGCCAAGCAAAGCGGGCGCAACCGCTTTGGCTTTTTCACCGCCGACCTGGAGGCGCGGACCGCCCGAGCCTTACAGATCGAAAACGCACTGCGCCGGGCACTGGAACGCAACCAGTTCGAGCTGCACTACCAACCCCAGGTGTCACTCACCACGCGCCAAGTAGTCGGTGCCGAGGCGCTGCTGCGCTGGAGCCACCCCGAGCTGGGCATGGTGTCCCCGGCGGAGTTCATCCCTGTGGCAGAAAGCAGCGGCATGATCGTCGCAATTGGCGAGTGGGTGCTGAACACTGCCGTGCATGACGCCAAGCGCTGGCTGGACCTTCAATTGCCACTGCGGGCTGTGTCAGTCAATCTGTCGGCGGTGCAGTTCCGTCACCCCCAGTTGCCCGAGATGGTGACACGCTGCCTGCAACAAGCCGGATTGCCTGCGCGTCGGCTGGAGCTGGAGCTGACCGAGGGGGCTGCGGTAGACGACCCCGCTGCTGCACTGGCCATGATGGACCAATTGCATGACCGGGGCGTCCGGCTGTCGATGGATGACTTTGGCACGGGATATTCGTCGTTGAGCTACCTCAAGCGCTTCCAGATCTATAAGCTCAAGATCGACCAGTCGTTTGTGCGCGACCTGGACGACGACGCCAATGACCGGGCCATTGTCAGCGCCATCATCCGCATGGCGCAGGCCTTGGGCATGCAGACGACCGCCGAGGGGGTGGAGACCGATGGCCAGCTGGAGTTTCTGCGCGCGCAGGGCTGCGACGAAGGCCAGGGTTACCTGTTCAGCCGCCCCCTGGCAGCCGATGCCTTTGAGGCCTATCTGCGGGAACACTTGGGACGCTAAAAAAGCCGGGCAACGTGTCTCTGCACCCTCTCGCGCCAGAGCTCTTAGCGACTGCACTTGCATCAGCCGTACGGCAGAACCTGCAGCGCTGTACCTGAGGCATACCCTCAAACGGCTTGTAAGCTGCCGCTGCTACACTTTGGCACACTTTTCTGAGGCCGTCTGGCCCTGCCGCCTGTTCTGGTCTTATGTATTCGCTGTTCAGCACTCCGCCCTCGCAGCGCGCCGGAGTGCCCCCTGACACCCCCCTGCAACGCACCTTGCGTGAACAACAAACCCTCCTGGACAGCGCGGGAGTGGGTATCGTGTTCCTGCGCCAGCGCAGCGTGGTGCGCTGCAACCAGCGGTATGCCGAAATTTTCGGCTATGCCAGCCCCGCCCACTTGGTAGGGCTCAACACCGAAGCCTTCTATCCAGACCGGGATGCATTCCGGGACCTCGGGCGCACGGCTTATCCCGCGCTGGCCCAGGGGCAGTCATTCCGGATTGAACGCCAGTTGCGTCGTCAGGACGGCACACTGTTCTGGGGCAGCCTCACGGGGCGCCTGATCAATCCGCACGACACCGGAGAAGGCTCGATCTGGATCGTGGACGACATCGATGAGCAAAAGCGTGCCCACGCCGCGCTGAATGCCGCTGTGCGGGAAAAGCAGTTGCTGTTTGACAGCGCGATGGTCGGCATCGTCTTTCTGCGAGACCGGCATCTGACCCGCTGCAACCACCATTTTGAGCAGATGCTGGGCTTCGAGCCGGGCGAACTCATGGGCAGCTCGTCGCGTCGCTGGTACGCCAGCGATGCTGCCTGGCAAGAAGTGGGCGACCGCTGCTACCCCTCGCTGGTGGCCGGACAGTCGTACGAGGGCGAGGTGGAGCTATGCCGCAAGGACGGCACCCCTGTGATTTGCGAAGTACGCAGCAAATGCATCGATCCCGCCGACCCTGCCCAGGGGACCATCTGGATCACCATGGACATCACCGACCGCAAACGCGCGCAGGCGGTGCTGGCCCAGGCCCATGAGGAGCTGGAGCGGCAGGTGCAAGACCGCACGCGCGAGCTGCGCGAGACAGTGGAAAACCTGCACCGTGAAATCAATGACCGCAAGGCCGACCAAGAGCGCATTTACTGGTTGGCCCACTACGATGCGTTGACCGGTCTGCCCAACCGTGCTCTGCTGGCAGAACGTGCGCAGCAGGCCATTCGGGTGGCGCAGGAGAACCAGACGCCGCTGGCCGTCATCTTCCTGGATCTGGATCACTTCAAGCATGTGAACGACTCTCTGGGCCACCGGGTGGGCGATGTGCTGCTGGTCGAAATTGCCAAGCGCCTGCGTGCGGTGGTGCGCGACAAGGACACGGTGTCGCGCCTGGGAGGGGATGAGTTCATCCTGCTTCTGCCAGGCGCCGACGCGCGGGGTGCAGCCAGGGTCGCCAGCAAGTTGCAGGAGGCATCCCGTCAGCCGTACCAGATCGATCACCACGAGCTGACCATGGCCCCGTCGATGGGCATTGCGCTGTTCCCCCAGGACGGACACGATTTCGATACTTTGACCCAGTCGGCAGACGTGGCCATGTACCGCGCCAAGCTGGACGGACGCAACACCTTTCGCTTCTTTACCCCCGAGATGCAGGCCCAGTCGGTACGGGCCCTGCAGCTCGAAAACGCATTGCGCCGTGCGCTGGAGCGCGAACAGTTCCACCTGCACTACCAGCCACAGATGAACCTGGCCACGGGTACTGTGCGCAGTGTGGAAGCCCTGCTGCGCTGGCAACACCCCCAGCTCGGTGCGATTTCTCCGGGAGAGTTCATCCCCATCGCCGAAGACAGCGGCCAGATTCTGCAGATCGGCGAGTGGGTGCTGCGCACAGCGCTGGCCCAGCTCAAGGCATGGCGCAGCTGCGGGTTTCCCGAACTCACAATGGCAGTGAACCTGTCAGCCATTCAATTTCGCCAGCCACAGCTGCCAGAGCTGGTGAGCCGGGTGCTCGCGGAGTTTGACCTGCCCCCCGATTCGCTGGAACTGGAGCTGACGGAGGGGGTGGCAGTGGACGACCCCCATGCGGCGGTGGCCACTATGGACCAGTTGCATGCTCGTGGAGTGCGGATGTCGATGGACGACTTCGGCACGGGCTATTCGTCACTCAGCCAGCTCAAGCGGTTCCAGATATTCAAGCTCAAGATCGATCAATCCTTTGTGCGCGACCTGGGCAACGACAGCAACGACCGCGCCATCGTCAGCGCCATCATCCGCATGGCGCAGGCGCTGGGCATGCGTACTACCGCAGAAGGTGTGGAAACCGAGGGGCAACTGGCCTTTTTGCACGAACAAGGTTGCGACGAAGCGCAGGGCTACCACTTCAGCACGCCACTGCCTGCGGAGCAGCTGGAACGCTTCATGCGGCAACACACACCAGCACACTGAGCGGACTCAAGACCCCTTCCAGCGCGACGGACGCTGCTGCGCTCCGCCGATAGACCAAGACCTCAACCCGCGCGGGCTGCGTCGGCCAGGCGCTGAGCGCAAGAGCTGGCCAACTGCGCGTCGCGCGCCTCCACCATCACACGCAGCAGAGGCTCGGTCCCACTGGCGCGGATCAGTACGCGGCCCGAGGAGCCCAACTGCTGCTCCACCGCCTGCGTGGCCTCTGCCAGTAAACGGTTGGCCTTCCAGTCCTGCCCTGGCGCCAGTCGGACGTTGAGCAAGACCTGCGGGTAGAGCGTAATGCCTGCCAGCAGCTGCGCCAGCGTGCGGCCACTGCGCACACAAGCCTGCAGCACCTGCAGGGCACTGACCAAACCGTCGCCGGTGGTGTGTCGGTCCAGGGCCAGCAGATGCCCGGACCCCTCCCCGCCCAACACCCAGTGGTGGCGCGCCAGTTCTTCCAGTACGTACCGATCACCGACCTTGGCGCGTACAAACTTCACTCCCTTGGCTAGTAGCGCCACCTCTACCGCCATGTTGGTCATCAGCGTACCCACCACGCCAGGCACGTGCTCGTCACGGCCCATGCGGTCTGCGGCCATCAGGTACAGCAGCTCGTCACCGTTGTACAGCCGCCCAGTGGCGTCCACAATCTGCAGCCGGTCTGCATCCCCATCCAGGGCAATGCCATAGTCGGCACGGTTCGCGCGCACAGCGCGCACCAACGCGTCGGGGTGTGTCGCACCGACCTCGTGGTTGATGTTGAGGCCATCGGGTGCGCAGCCAATCGACAGCACTTCCGCACCCAGCTCGTGGAATACCTTGGGCGCCACCTGATAGGCGGCTCCGTGGGCAGCATCCACCACAATCTTCAGGCCCTTGAGCGTCAGGTCCTGGGGAAACGTGCTCTTGCAAAACTCGATGTAGCGCCCGGCCGCATCATCCAGGCGCCGGGCCTTGCCCAGGCTGGCCGAATCGACCCAGACGGGTGGTTCGGCCAGTGCGGCTTCCACCGCCAGCTCCCAGGCGTCCGACAGCTTGGTGCCTTGCGCGCTGAAGAACTTGATGCCGTTGTCAGGGTAGGCGTTATGGCTGGCGCTGATGACCACGCCCAGACTGGCGCGCTGGGCGCGGGTCAGGTAAGCCACGCCTGGCGTGGGCAACGGCCCCAGCAGCACTACATCCACCCCTGCCGAGTTGAAGCCAGACTCCAGCGCGCTTTCAAGCATGTAGCCAGAGATGCGGGTGTCCTTGCCGATCAACACTGTGGGCCGCTCTTCCGTGCGGCGTAACACGCGACCCACAGCATGGGCAAGGCGCAGCACAAAATCCGGTGTGATGGGCGGCTGCCCCACTGTGCCGCGAATGCCGTCGGTTCCAAAGTATTGGCGTGTCATGTTCTGGCGTCTCCTCGTACGGATCTCAGTATGTTGTTGTCAAAGGCGAGGACCTAGCGCCCCACTACCTGCTCTCGAATCACTGGCCCCTCAGCCAGATCGCTGCATCGCAGACCACACTGCCAGTGCCGCCACCGTCTCGCGTACATCGTGCACACGCACTACCGACGCGCCCCGATCCACCGCGAGCAAGGCGGCGGCCACACTGGGTACCATGCGTTGGCTCACCTCCAGCCCTGTGATCGTGCCCAGCGATGACTTGCGCGACCATCCCGCCAGCAGCGGGTAGCCAGCGGCCAATAGCTCGGACTGTCGTGCCAGCAACGCAAAGTTCTGTTCCACCGTTTTGCCGAAACCAATGCCCGCATCCAGCAGGATACGAGCCTTTTCGACCCCAAGCGCTAGTAGATTATGCGCCTGCAGCTGCAAAAATGATAGCACCTGAGGCACCACATCCCCCCCCATGGGCGCCTGTTGCATGGTCTGCGGGTCGCGGTGCATATGCATCAGGCACACACCACACTGCGGGTGCGCAGCCACCGCTGCCGCAGCTCCTGGCTGCCGCAGGGCCCAGATGTCGTTGACGATGTCAGCCCCCAGATCCAGCACAGCGCGCATGACCTCCGGCTTGTAGGTGTCCACTGAAATCGGGACACCCAGCGCCACAGCCTCACGCACCAAGGGAACGACACGAGACAGCTCCTCATCCAGCGGCACAGCAGGGCTGCCCGGGCGGGTGGACTCACCACCGATATCCAAAATATCTGCGCCCTCTTTCAACAGCTGTTCGCAATGCCGTAGCGCAGCAGCCGTGGAGCCATGGCGCCCACCATCGGAGAAAGAATCAGGAGTGACGTTGACGATGCCCATGACCTGGGGACGGACCAAGTCAATTGCGAAGCGAGAGGTTTGCCAGATCATGCCGATCACACCCGTGCAGATTTCGAAATAGCGGCTCGACAAAGCATTCCGCAAGAAAAAACGATGGTCCCCATGAAAAACGGGGCACAAGGCCCCGTTCAAACGGCTGGACCGCGAGCCCGGTCAGGCTGCCGTCGGTGCAGTATCCGTGGCTACAGCTGGAGTGCCGCCACTGGAGTTATCACCACCAGAGGGAGGGGTGCGTGGCGTCCAGTCCTTGGGAGGACGAGGCTCCTTGCCCGCCATGATGTCGTCCAACTGTTCGGTATCGATGGTTTCCCATTCGAGCAAGGCCTTGGCCATGGCGTGCATCTTGTCACTGTTCTCTTCGATCAGGCGGCGGGCGAGGTTGTACTGCTCGTCGATGATGCGGCGCACTTCCATGTCCACCTTTTCCATGGTCTGTTCGCTCATGGTGGTGGTCTTGGTGACCGAGCGGCCCAGGAACACTTCGCCTTCGTTCTCGGCGTAAACCATCGGCCCCAGGGCATCGGTCATGCCGTAGCGCGTGACCATGTCGCGGGCGATGTGGGTCGCGCGCTCGAAGTCGTTGCTGGCGCCGGTGGTCATCTGGTTCATGAACACTTCTTCGGCAATGCGGCCACCGAACAGCATGCTAATCTGGTTGAGCATGTATTCGCGGTCATAGCTGTAACGGTCCTGCGCGGGCAGGCTCATCGTCACGCCCAGAGCACGGCCGCGGGGAATGATGGTGACCTTGTGCACGGGGTCGCACTTGGGCAGCAACTTGCCGATCAGCGCATGGCCTGACTCGTGGTAAGCCGTGTTGCGGCGTTCTTCCTCGGGCATGACCATACTCTTGCGCTCGGGGCCCATGAGGATCTTGTCCTTGGCCTTCTCGAAGTCCTGCATCTCCACGGTGCGCGCATTGCGGCGGGCAGCCATCAGGGCGGCTTCATTACACAGATTGGCCAAGTCGGCACCACTCATGCCGGGGGTACCACGGGCGATGATGCCAGGCGCCACATCCTGACCAATCGGGATCTTGCGCATGTGCACGTTCAGGATCTGCTCGCGGCCACGGATGTCGGGCAGCGTCACATACACCTGGCGGTCAAAACGGCCAGGACGCAGCAGGGCGGCGTCCAGAATGTCAGGGCGGTTGGTGGCGGCCACCACGATGACGCCCAGGTTGGTTTCAAAGCCGTCCATCTCGACCAGCATCTGGTTCAAGGTCTGCTCGCGCTCGTCGTTGCCACCGCCCAGGCCAGCGCCACGCTGGCGGCCCACCGCGTCGATTTCATCGATGAAGATGATGCAGGGAGCGTTCTTCTTGGCGTTGTCGAACATGTCGCGCACGCGCGCCGCGCCCACGCCAACGAACATTTCCACGAAGTCGGAGCCGGAGATGCTGAAAAACGGCACCTTGGCTTCGCCCGCGATGGACTTGGCCAGCAGGGTCTTGCCAGTACCGGGAGGCCCCACCAGCAGCAGGCCACGGGGAATACGGCCGCCGAGCTTCTGGAACTTTTGCGGGTCTTTGAGGAAGTCCACCACTTCCTTGACTTCTTCCTTGGCCTCGTCGCAACCGGCCACGTCAGCGAAAGTGACTTGGTTGTTGTTCTCGTCCAGCATGCGCGCCTTGCTCTTGCCAAAGCTGAAGGCGCCGCCCTTGCCACCGCCTTGCATCTGGCGCATGAAGTACACCCACACGCCGATCAGCAGCAACATGGGGCCCCAACTGACAAGGAGGGTCATGAGCAAGGAGCCTTCCTCACGAGGCTTCACGTCAAACTTGACGTTGTGATTCAGCAGGTCACCCACCAGACCACGGTCCAGCACCGAAGCGTTTGTGCGGATCTTGCGATCATCGGTGGTAACAGCAACAATCTCGCCACCACTCAGCCCTTCGGGAATGGTGGCGCTTTTGATGCGGTTGTTGCGGACTTCGTCCAGAAACTCGGAATACCCGACGTGGCCTGCACTGGCGCCGCTGCGAGTGTCAAACTGCTTGAACACCGTGAACAGCACCATGGCAATGACCAGCCATACGGCAATTTTTGAAAACCACTGATTGTTCAAGCGGGGCTCCAGTTGCAGGGAACAGAAAACGGACACACTGCCGTCATGGCACGCATGTGCGGCCCATTTTAGGTCTTTCAAGCCACGGGACCAGCTCTATTCCCCCTCACGCCCATGGAATCAGCGCGGGCTTTGCAGCCAAAGTTCACGGATTCTTGATCTGAGGCAAGCCTAGACAGGCTGCTTTTTCAGCCCCATGCCCACCAGGAAGGTTTCTGACGACTTGTCGCGCGACGCCTTGGGTTTCAAGGGTTTGACGACCTTGAAGGTCTGCTTGAACAGGGTGACCAGATCGCTGTATCCGCTGCCATGGAACAGCTTGACCACCAGGGCGCCTTCCGGTTTCAAATGGTTGCACGCAAAATCCACAGCCAACTCCACCAAATGCGCAATCCGTGCTGCATCGGCCGACTCGATGCCCGACAGGTTGGGCGCCATGTCAGACACCACCACGTCCACAACCCGGCCGTCGAGCGCCCGCTCCAGGCGCTCCAGCACCTCGGGCTCGCGAAAGTCTCCGTTCAAGTAGGTGACGCCTTCAATAGGGTCCATGGGCAGAATGTCCAGCGCAATGATCACCCCGTTGAGCTGCCCCGCTGCGGCGCCCGCGGGCGACATGCGCCTGCGCAGATACTGGCTCCACGCCCCCGGTGTGGAGCCCAGGTCGACCACCGTATAACCAGGCTTGATGAGGCCCAGTTGCTCGTCAATCTCCTTGAGCTTGTAGGCGGCACGGGCGCGGTAACCCTCCTTCTGTGCCAATTTGACATAGGTGTCGTTCACGTGGTCGTTGAGCCACGCCTTGTTCACCTTCTTGCTCTGGGTTTTGACTTTCATATGGCGGTATTGTCTCTCGACAATCGCTGTAGCTGGTGACTTGAAAGCCTTGCCGCACTTGGGAGGTGGAGTCACCCCACCACGGGCCGCAGACATAATACGGGTATGCCCCAAATTCAACTGACTCCTGCCGAGCGCCGGGAACAACGCGCCAATGCCCACCACCTGGACCCCGTGGTCCTGATCGGCGGCGATGGCCTCACCCCTGCCGTGAAGAAGGAAATCGACGCCGCCCTTAACGCCCATGGCCTGATCAAGGTGCGTGTTTTCAACGACGACCGCGTGGCGCGCGAGCTGATGTACCAGGAGCTGACCGCCGAACTCAACGCTGCACCCATTCAGCACATCGGCAAACTGCTGGTGCTGTGGCGGCCCCAGCCTGTCAAAGAGCGAACCATCGACGAAGACCGGATGCCCGGCCCACGCGATGTCAAGGTGCTGAAGTACAGCAAACGGGGTGGTCAGCGCCCCGAGATCAAGCAGTTGCGTGTGCTCGGCAACCAGCGCCTCACGTCAGGCGGCCAGATCAAGCGCGCCAAGCCCAAGCAAAAATCCATCAAGAAGCGCCAGGCTGACTGATGACCGCTGAAGCAGCATCTGCAACCATTGCAGCACCTGCCGGCATGGCGCCGACGCGCCACATCCTCTGCATGAAATGGGGCACGAAATACGGCCCCGAATACGTCAACCGGCTGTACGCCATGGTGCGCCGGCATCTGAGCGGAGACTTCCGTTTTGTCTGCCTCACCGATGACAGCACCGGAATCCGTAGCGAAGTGCAATGCCTGCCCATTCCTGCACTGGATCTACCGCCCGGCATTCCCGAGCGGGGCTGGACCAAGCTGGCCACGTTCAGCGCAGACTTGAATGGCCTGCGGGGCACCGCCCTGTTTCTGGACGTGGACGTGGTCGTCACCGGCAGCCTGGATGATTTTTTCACCCAGCCCGGCGAATTCCTGATCATTCACGACTACAAACGCCCATGGCGCATCACGGGAAACTCGTCGGTCTACCGCTTCGAGCTTGGCGCCCATCCTGATGTGCTGGCGTATTTTCGCGAACACTTCGCGGAGATCCGCGCACAGTTTCGCAACGAACAGGCCTACCTGTCCGACTTCTTGCACAAGCAGGGCAAGCTGCAATACTGGCCCGCTGCATGGTGCCCCAGTTTCAAGTACCACGGTATACCGCCGTGGCCCACCAATTACTGGCGCGCTCCGTTTGTGCCCGACGGCGCACGCATCGTGATTTTTCACGGGGAATGCAATCCCCCGGATGCGCTGGCGGGGAGGCGCAACCGCCGCTTCCGCTACATCCGTCCAGCTACCTGGGTGGCGGAACACTGGCACGAATAGGCGCGGCGGCGGGCAGGCTTGTCCTCAAAAGAAAAGTCCACGCCGCAGTAGGTCTGTCAGCGAGTCGCTTGCCTGACCGTCAATCGCTGGCGGACCGCTCTTCCACTGCCGTGTGCGCTCCTGGCCGAAGCGTTTGCCAGAACACTGCCAAGGCGCAGCCCCATTGCACCGCGTACATCACTGTCCCCACGCTGTGCCACAGACGCAAGTCCTGCCGGGCCACAATGCGGGGCGCCACACCAAACTGGTTGAGCAACGCCAGCAGCAGGCCGCCCAGAACGAACAGCATGGCAGCGCGTGCCCACGGATATTGGGTCACCCCGTGCCGAGGTCTGGACAGGAGCAGCAGCACCACACAGCACACCACAGCCACCCAAGTTTGCGCCGCAAACAGCCGGGCCGCCATCTGTCCCGCCAGGGAAGGGGATGGCAGAGAGGCGAACAACAGCGGCACCACCAGAAAGCCGATGGTGGTGAGACTGCCCCACCACAAGGCCGCCACCAGAGCGGGAAGTCGCGGGCGCATGCCCAGCCACATGGCAGCCATCACACCATCACTGGTAGCTGACCGCCACCACTTCATAGCGGCGGATGCCACCGGGGGCCTGCACCTCAGCGGTGTCGCCCTCCTCCTTGCCAATGAGGGCACGCGCGATGGGGCTGGAAATATTGATCAGGCCTCGCTTGAGGTCCGCCTCGTCTTCCCCGACGATCTGGTATTTCACCGTGTCGCCCGACTCTTCGTCCTCCAGCTCGACCGTGGCACCAAACACCACCTTGCCGCCACCATCCACCGCGCTGGGGTCGATGACCTGGGCCACCGAGAGCTTGCCCTCGATCTCCTGAATGCGGCCTTCGATAAAGCCCTGGCGGTCCTTGGCTGCGTCGTAATCGGCGTTTTCACTCAGGTCGCCCTGCGCACGCGCTTCGGCAATGGCCGAGATCACAGCGGGACGCTCGACGGTCTTGAGTCGGTGCAGCTCTTCCTTGAGCATTTCGGCGCCGCGCTTGGTAATTGGAATGGTGGCCATGAGATTGAGTCTCCACAAGTCAAAACGGTGAAAGTGCAATGCACTTCCACCGATCTGTCGCCACACTGCGCCCCGCAAAACACTGGCGGGTGCACATGGCACATCTACAAAAGGAAACCGCCGCACGTTGCCGCGCGGCGGTGTTAGTTCGGCTGCAATTATGCCGTGTTTGCGGTGGCAAAAGCCACCGCAAAAACCCGGTCAGGCAGCCAGTTGAGCGTGCAGTTCCTGCACGGAATACACGTCGAGTTTGTCCAGGTACTTCATGCCCTCGACGGCCGCCTCGGCACCAAAGATGGTGGTGAAGGTGGTCACGCGGGCCAGCAGCGACGAGGTGCGGATCGCGCGAGAGTCTGCAATCGCATTGCGGCGCTCTTCCACTGTGTTGATGACCATGACAATCTCATTGTTCTTGATCATGTCCACGATGTGCGGACGGCCTTCCGTGACCTTGTTAACTACCACCACCGGGACGCCCGCCTCGGCGATGGCCGCAGCGGTGCCCTTGGTCGCCACCAGGTCGAAGCCGAGCGCCACCAGCTGGCGAGCAATGTCCACCGCGCGGGGCTTGTCGTTGTTCTTCACGGTAAGGAACACCTTGCCCGACGTCGGCAGCTTCGTACCCGCGCCCAGTTGGCTCTTCACGAAGGCTTCGCCGAAGGTCTTGCCCACGCCCATCACTTCGCCGGTGGACTTCATCTCGGGGCCGAGAATGGTGTCCACGCCCGGGAACTTGACGAAGGGGAACACGGCTTCCTTCACGCTGAAGTAAGGCGGTGTCACTTCCTTGGTGATGCCCTGCGAAGCCAGCGACTGGCCCGCCATGCAGCGCGCTGCGACCTTGGCCAGCTGGATGCCGGTGGCCTTGGAGACAAACGGCACCGTGCGCGAGGCGCGGGGGTTCACTTCCAGCACGTAGATCACGTCCTTGCCATCCACTTCCTGGATGGCGAACTGCACGTTCATCAGGCCCACCACGTTCAGGCCTTCGGCCATGGCAGCAGACTGGCGCTTGAGCTCGTCCACCGTGGCTTGCTTGAGGTAGTACGGCGGCAGCGAGCAGGCCGAGTCGCCCGAGTGCACACCGGCTTGTTCGATGTGCTCCATCACGCCACCGATGAAGGTCTTGCCTTCGGGGTCGCGCAGGCAATCCACATCGCACTCGATGGCGTCGTTCAGGAAGCGGTCAAGCAGCACGGGCGAGTCGTTGCTCACCTTGACGGCCTCGCGCATGTAGCGCTCCAGGTCTCGCTGCTCGTGCACGATTTCCATCGCGCGGCCGCCCAGCACGTAGCTAGGACGCACCACCAGGGGGTAACCCAGCGTGGCGGCCTTTTCCAAAGCCTCGGCTTCGGTACGCGCCGTGGCATTGGGCGGCTGGCGCAGGCCCAGGTCGCCCAGCAGCTTCTGGAAACGCTCGCGGTCTTCGGCTGCGTCGATCATGTCGGGGCTAGTGCCGATGATCGGCACGCCTTCGGCTTCCAGGCCCAGTGCCAGCTTGAGCGGCGTCTGGCCGCCGTACTGCACGATCACACCGTGTGGCTTTTCCTTGTCCACGATCTCGAGCACGTCTTCCAGCGTCAGCGGCTCGAAGTACAGGCGGTCGGAGGTGTCGTAGTCGGTCGAAACCGTTTCAGGGTTGCAGTTGACCATGATGGTTTCGTAGCCATCCTCGCGCATGGCCAGTGCGGCATGCACGCAGCAGTAGTCGAACTCGATGCCCTGGCCGATGCGGTTCGGGCCACCGCCCAGCACCATGATCTTTTTCTTGTCCGTCGGCGCAGCTTCGCACTCTTCCTCGTAGGTCGAATACATGTAGGCCGTGTTGGTGGCGAACTCGGCAGCGCAGGTGTCCACGCGCTTGTACACGGGGCGAACGTTCAGCGCGCGGCGTGCTTCGCGCACCGATTTCTCGGTGGTCTTGAGCAGCTTGGCCAGGCGGCGGTCGGAGAAGCCCTTCTTCTTGAGCGTGCGCAGCGTGTCGGCATCCAACGTAGCCAATGCCGCATCGCCCTTGTCGGCGGCGAGCTGGTCGAGTTCGAGTTCGATCTTCACGATCTCTTCGATCTGCACCAGGAACCACTTGTCGATCTTGGTGAGGTCGTACACCTCGTCCACCGACAGGCCCATTGCAAACGCGTCGCCCACGTACCAGATGCGCTCGGGACCGGGCTCGCCCAGTTCCTTTTCGAGCACTTCGCGGTCCTGGGTCTTTTCGTTCATGCCGTCCACGCCCACTTCCAGGCCACGCAAGGCTTTCTGGAAGGACTCCTGGAAGGTGCGGCCCATGGCCATGACCTCGCCCACGGACTTCATCTGGGTGGTCAGGCGGCTGTCGGCAGTCGGGAATTTCTCGAACGCAAAACGTGGGATCTTGGTGACCACGTAGTCGATCGAAGGCTCGAACGAAGCGGGCGTGGCGCCGCCTGTGATTTCGTTCTTGAGCTCATCGAGCGTATAGCCCACGGCCAGCTTGGCGGCGACCTTGGCAATCGGGAAGCCCGTGGCCTTGGAGGCCAGCGCCGACGAACGCGACACGCGCGGGTTCATCTCGATGACGATCATGCGGCCGTCCTTCGGGTTGACCGAGAACTGCACGTTCGAGCCGCCCGTGTCCACGCCGATCTCGCGCAGCACCGCGAGCGACGCGTTGCGCATGATCTGGTATTCCTTGTCGGTCAGCGTCTGCGCAGGGGCCACCGTGATCGAGTCCCCTGTGTGCACCCCCATGGGGTCCAGGTTCTCGATGGAGCAGATGATGATGCAGTTGTCCGCCTTGTCGCGGACCACTTCCATCTCGTACTCCTTCCAGCCGAGCAGCGACTCTTCAATCAGCAACTCGTTGGTGGGCGAGGCTTCCAGGCCGCGCTTGCAGATGGTCTCGAACTCTTCGGGGTTGTAGGCAATGCCGCCGCCGGTACCGCCCAGCGTGAAACTGGGGCGGATCACGGTGGGGAAACCCACGGTCTTTTGCACGGCCCAGGCTTCGTCCATGCTGTGGGCGATGCCGGAGCGCGCGGAGCCCAGACCGATCTTGGTCATGGCGTCCTTGAACTTCAGGCGGTCTTCGGCCTTGTCAATGGCTTCGGGTGTGGCACCGATCAACTCGACCTTGTACTTGTCGAGCACGCCGTTGCGCCACAGGTCCAGCGCGCAGTTCAGCGCAGTCTGGCCGCCCATGGTGGGCAGGATGGCGTCGGGGCGTTCCTTGGCGATGATCTTCTCGACCGTCTGCCAGGTGATGGGCTCGATGTAGGTGACGTCGGCGGTGGCCGGGTCGGTCATGATCGTCGCAGGGTTGCTGTTGATCAGGATGACCTTGTAGCCTTCTTCGCGCAGGGCCTTGCAGGCCTGCACGCCGGAGTAGTCGAACTCGCAGGCCTGGCCGATGATGATCGGGCCGGCGCCAATGATGAGGATCGATTTGAGGTCTGTGCGCTTTGGCATTATTTCTTCTCCATCAGCGCGGTGAAGCGGTCAAACAGGTAGGCGATGTCGTGCGGGCCGGGCGATGCCTCGGGGTGGCCCTGGAAGCAGAACGCAGGCTTGTCGGTGCGCTCCAGCCCTTGCAGCGTGCCGTCGAACAGGCTGATGTGCGTGGGGCGCAACGTGGCGGGCAGCGAGGCCATGTCCACGGCAAAGCCGTGGTTCTGGCTGGTGATGCTCACGCGGCCGTTGTCCAGGTCCTTCACCGGGTGGTTGGCACCATGGTGGCTGTTGTCCATCTTGAAGGTCTTGGCGCCGCTGGCCAGTGCCATGATCTGGTGGCCCAGACAGATGCCGAAGGTGGGCACGCCTGCATCAACGATCTGGCGGGTGGCGTCGATGGCGTAGTCGCAGGGCTCTGGGTCGCCAGGGCCGTTGGACAGGAACACACCATCCGGCTTCATGGCCAGCACATCGGCCGCGGGCGTCTTGGCGGGCACCACGGTGAGCTTGCAGCCACGTTCGGCCAGCATGCGCAGGATGTTCTTCTTGACGCCGAAGTCGTACGCCACCACGTGGAAGCGCGGCGCAGCCTGTGTGCCATAGCCTGCACCCAGCTTCCACTCGGTCTGGTCCCAGGTGTAGGTCGATGGGGTGGTCACCACCTGGGCGAGGTCCAGGCCCTTCATGCTGGGCGCGGCCTTGGCAGCCGCCAGGGCTTCGTCGATGCGCGCCTGCGTCACAGCCTCACCAGCCGCCAGGCCCAGGATGGCGCCGTTCTGCGCACCCTTGTCGCGCAGCAGGCGGGTGAGTTTGCGGGTGTCGATGTTGGCAATGGCCACCGTCTTCTCGCGCACGAGGTACTGCGAAAGCGTTTCGGTGGATCGGAAGTTGCTGGCCAGAAGGGGCAGGTCTTTGATGATCAGACCTGCAGCATGGACCTTATCGGCTTCGATGTCTTCCGCATTGACGCCGTAATTGCCGATGTGCGGATACGTCAGGGTGACGATCTGCTGGCAGTAGCTGGGGTCGGTGAGGATTTCCTGGTAGCCGGTGATGGCGGTGTTGAACACCACTTCACCGACCGTGGTGCCGGTGGCACCGATCGAGTTACCGATAAAGACCGTGCCGTCTGCGAGCGCCAGGATGGCGGGCGGGAAGTTTCCCTTGAGAGACAAAAGCACTGGGTTCTCCGGATGGTTACGGTCGCCCGGCGCCTGCAGACCACTCGCACACTAGAAGCGCGATGGTGCCAATGGCTGCTCTCAGATGGGTTGTTGCTTTGGGTGCGGTCGGGCGACGCTGTTGCGAGAAAAGCTCCCGATTATACCCTCCGTCGCTGACACCTCCGCAATGCACGCCTTGCATAACCCTGATACCAGCGTCTATGACCTGCGAGCCCCAAGCTCGCCTTGGACGCCCATAGCACCGCTGCGGGCACAGACAGCGTCAGCGCCCTGCTCCGCTCGCGTGCAGGCAGATGGCCGCAGCAGCCGCCACATTCAGCGATTCCTCGCCACCGGGTTGGGCAATGCGGATGCGCAAAGAAGCCCTATCTTCCAGGGCCGGGCTGACGCCCTGCCCTTCGTGGCCCATCACCCAGGCGCAGGGCCAGGGCAAGGCGGCGCGGTGCAGGAAGTCGCCCGCGTGCGAGCTGGTGACCAGCAGCGGCACCTGCAGGGCGGCGAGGTCGTCCAGCGCCAGCCCCTCGATCAGGTCGAGTGCGAAATGCGCCCCCATGCCCGCCCGCAAGACCTTGGGCGACCACAACGCGGCACTGCCCTTGATGGCGGCCACCTGGCGAAACCCGAACGCCGAGGCGCTGCGCAGGATGGAACCCACATTGCCCGCGTCCTGCACCCTGTCCAGCACCACGGTGGGCGCATTGGGCTGGAGTGAAGCCGGTGCGGGCAAGTCCAGGATAAAGCCCATCGAGGCGGGCGACTCCAGCCCGCTCACGTCCGCAAACAGTGCATCGGCAAGGACTATGAATTTTGTAGCTGCGCCAGCATATTCCACCTGCGCCTGCGGCCAAAAGGACTCCGAAAACACCGCCACCGATGCCCGCAGCCCCCGTGCGAGCGCAGCGCGGCACAAATGATCGCCTTCAAGCCAGACACGGCCCTGCTTGCGGTACGCCGTCGTATCCTGGGCCAAACGGCGCAAATCCTTGACGAAGGTGTTATCGCGGGAATGGATGGCGGTCACGGACGAGGAGGTCATGGCAAATTTTCAGCGCCCGGTCAGGATCCGGCGCGCAGGTTCTGGGCCACCGGCGCAAACGAGCGCCGGTGGTAAATGCAGGCACCGTGTTCGCGCAAGGCGGCCATGTGCACGGCCGTACCGTACCCCTTGTGGCCGGCAAAGCCGTACTGCGGAAACTCGTCATGCACCTGCGCGCACCAGCGGTCGCGGTGCACCTTGGCAAGGATGGAGGCCGCCGAGATGGCTGGCACCAGCGCATCGCCCTTGACGATGGCCTCCGCAGGAACGTCCAGCACGGGCAGCCGGTTGCCGTCCACCAGCACCATGGCCGGTTTGAGCCGCAGCCCCATGACGGCACGGCGCATGGCCAGCAGCGTGGCCTGCAGGATGTTGAGCTGGTCAATCTCTTCCACGCTGGCCTCGGCAATGCTGCAGCACAGGGCCTTGGCGCGGATCTCGTCGTAGAGCTTCTCGCGCCGCGCGGTCGTGAGTTTCTTGGAGTCGGCCAAGCCCGCAATCGGATGCAGGTCGTCCAGGATCACAGCCGCTGCCACCACGGGCCCGGCCAGGGGGCCACGGCCAGCCTCATCCACGCCAGCCACGAGGCCGGGCGGGTGCCAGGGCAGGCAGGCCTGCTCAGGCAGTGGGAGCGAGGATTTTCTGGATCGCATCGGCAGCCAGTTGGGGGGTGTTGCGCAGCAGGCTCTCGTGCAGCGCCGTAAAGCGCTGCTCCAGGGCTGCAATTTTTGGGGGATCTTGGCGCTTTGCGTCCAGCCAGTCCAGCGTGGCTGCGCAAAGCGCCTGGGGCGTGGCGGCGTCCTGGATCAGCTCGGGCACCACAAACTCGCAGCACAGGATGTTGGGCAGGCCCACCCAGGGTTGCAACTGCTTGCGGCGCATGAGCCACCAGCTGAGCGGGTGCATGTGGTAGCCGATGACCATGGGCCGCTTGAAGAGCGCGGCCTCCAGCGTCGCGGTGCCGCTGGCAATCAACGTGGCATCACACGCTGCGAGCACCGTGTGCGACTGGCCCGTGGTGATTTGCAAGGCATCGCCCAGACCGCACGCGCGCGCCAACTGCTCGATGCGATCACGCAGTGCGGGCACTGCAGGCACTATCAATTTAATAGCTGGTCGCGCTTTAAGTACTAGCGCTGCAGCCTCAAAGAATGGCTGGGCAATGTACTGGATCTCGGAGGAGCGGCTCCCTGGCAGGATGGCCAGGACTTCGTCCTCATCCTTCAGACCCAATTGCGCACGCGCGGCTGCACGGTCCGGCACCATGGGAATCACGCCCGCCAGCGGGTGACCTACGTAGGTGGCGGCAATGCCGTGCTGCGCGAGCAGCTCTGGCTCAAACGGGAAGATGCACAGCACATGGTCCGCGCTGCGGCGGATCTTGTCGACGCGATTCGCACGCCAGGCCCAGATGGACGGGCACACAAAATGCACGGTCTTGATGCCGGCAGCGCGTAAATCGGCCTCCAGGCCCAGGTTGAAATCGGGCGCATCCACACCGATGAACACGTCGGGGCGGTCCTTGAGCAGGCGCTCGCGCAGTTGTTTGCGAATGCCCAGCAGCTCGCGCAGCCGGCGCAGCACCTCCATGCTGTAGCCGTGCACCGCCAGCTTGTCGCTGGGCCACCAGGCAGTAAAACCGCGGCGCGCCATCTGCGGCCCGCCAATGCCGCAGGATTGCAGCCCGGGCCAATGCGCCTGCATGCCATCGATGAGCAAGCCCGCCAGCAAGTCGCCCGACGTCTCGCCCGCCACCATGGCGACGCGGGGGGAATCTGCCATCGCCCAGCCCTCAGCGCGCAATGCCGCGCGTGGCGTCGGCCAGGAACCGCTCCATCATCGCCGCATCGTCACCGGCCTGTGGTGCGGACTGCGCCAACTCTGCAATGGCGGCACGCGCGGCCTCCAGCGTCAGGCCCTGCCGATAAATCAGCTTGTGCATCTGCTTGACCGCGGCAATGCGCTCGGCCGAAAAGCCACGGCGGCGCAGCCCCACCACGTTGTAACCGCGCACGGCCAGGGGATTGCCATCCACCAGCATGAAAGGCGGCACGTCCTGCGACACCGCACTGGCAAAGCCCACCATGGCGTGCGCACCAATCTTGACGAACTGGTGGATGCCCGTGAGTCCGCCCACCGTCACCCAGTCGCCCAGGTGCACATGCCCTGCCAGCGTGGTGTTGTTCGCCAGCGTGGTGTGGTTGCCCACATGGCAATCGTGCGCAATGTGGGTGTACGCCATGATCCAGTTGTCATGGCCCACGGTGGTGATGCCGCCGGCCTGGGGCACGCCCAGGTTCAGCGTGCAGAACTCGCGGATGGTGTTGCGGTCACCGATGACCAGCTCGGTCGGCTCGCCTGCGTACTTCTTGTCCTGCGGGATGGCGCCGATGGAGTTGAACTGGAAAATGCGGTTGTCAGCGCCAATCGTGGTGCGCCCATCGATCACGCAGTGCGCGCCAACTGTGGTGCCCGCGCCGATCGACACATGCTCGCCAATGACCGCGTAGGGCCCCACCGTGACCGTAGGGTCCAGGCGGGCGCCGTTCGCAACGATGGCTGTGGGGTGGATATTGCTCACGATCCAACAGGCCTGAACCGGTCAACCGACGTTGCGCATGGTGCACATGAGTTCGGCCTCGCAGGCCACCTCTTCGCCCACGCTCGCAACGCCCTTGAACTTCCAGATGCCACCGCGCACGCGGTCGATGGTGATGGTCAGGATCAACTGGTCGCCGGGCTCCACAGGGCGCTTGAACCGCGCGCCATCGATACCGACAAAGTAGTAAATGTTGTTCTCATCGGGCACCTTGCCCATGGCATCGAACGCCAGCAGGCCCGCAGCTTGGGCCAGTGCTTCCAGGATCAACACACCCGGCATCACCGGACGGCCAGGGAAATGCCCCATGAAATAGGGCTCGTTGAACGTGACGTTCTTGATGGCCTTGATGCGGGTGTTGCTCTCTAACTCGATCACCTTGTCCACCAGCAAAAACGGGTAGCGGTGGGGCAGTTGTTTGAGAATTGCGTGAATATCCATCATCGAGTTGTTCTTCCGTTCATGCTGCCTTGAGGGCCAGCTCCAGCGCCTTGATGCGCTCGCGCAGGCTGTGCAATTGTTTGAGTGTGGCAGCGTTTTTTTCCCAGCGCGCATTGTCGTCGATGGGGAACATGCCGGTGTACTGGCCAGGCCGTGTGAGAGATCGGGTGACCACCGTCGCGGCCGAGATGTGCACGTTGTCAGCCAGCTCCAGGTGCCCCAACACGATGGCACCACCGCCCACCGTGCAATGCGCCCCGATGGTGGCGCTGCCCGCCACGCCTACACACCCAGCCATGGCCGAGTGCTTGCCGATGCGCACGTTGTGCCCGATCTGGATCAGGTTGTCGAGCTTCACGCCGTCTTCGATCACCGTGTCCTGCAGCGCACCCCGGTCGATGCAGGTGTTGGCGCCAATCTCGACGTCATCTCCAATGCGCACGGCACCCAGTTGCTCGATCTTGACCCACTGCCCGTTTTCCGGCGCAAAACCGAAACCATCAGCGCCAATGACCACGCCCGCATGGACGATGCAACGCGCGCCGATGCTGCAGCCCTCGCCCACGGTGACGCGCGACTTGAGCACGGTATCTGCGCCCACCGAGGCCCCCCGTTCGATCACGCACAGAGGACCGATGGTGGCCGAGGGGTGGACCTGCGCCGAGGGATCAACCACTGCGCTGGAGTGCACACCGGACGTCCGCGCGGGTGTATTGCGCTGGCGCCACAACTGGGTGGCACGGGCAAAGTACACATACGGGTTGTCGGCCACGATGCATGCGCCGCGCGCCAATGCGGTATCGCGCATGGCAGGCGCCACAATGACACAGGCCGCCCGGGAGGCGGCCAGTTGCTGTTGGTAGCGGGGATTGCTCAGGAAACTGAGGTCTCCCGGACCCGCAACCTCCAGTGGCGCAATGCGGGCGATGACGGTTTCCCGCGCACCTCCTTCCAGCGAACCACCGAGCGCATCAACAATGTGCCCGAGAAGCAAGCTGCTCACGCGCCACCTGTCTTGCGCAGCGGCTTACTTGGCTGCAGCAGCGGCATTCAGGGCCTTGATCACCTTGTCGGTGATGTCGTGCTTGGGATTGATGTAGACGGCCTCTTGCAGGATCACGTCGTACTTCTCGGCCTCGGCCACCTGCTTGACCACCTTGTTGGCGCGTTCGAGCACTTGCGACAGCTCTTCGTTCTTGCGGGCGCTCAGGTCTTCCTGGAATTCACGGCGCTTGCGCTGGAAGTCGCGGTCCTGGTCCACCAGCTGGCGCTGGCGCGCGGTGCGTTGGCTCTCCGCCATGGTGGGTGCTTCACGCTCAAACTTGTCGCTGGCAGTCTTCAGGGTGTTGCCCAGGTCCACCAGTTCTTTCTCGCGACGGGAGAACTCCTGCTCCAGCTTGGCCTGCGCAGCCTTGGCTGTGGTGGCTTCTCGGAAGATGCGATCAGTGTTGACGAAACCGGCTTTGAACTCTTGCGCTTGTGCAGGGGCTGCGATGGCAACGGTGCCGAGCAGCAAGGCCACGGAGAGATGGCGAGAAAAGGATTTCATTAGAAAGACGTTCCAATCTGGAATTGCAGTTTCTGGATTCTATCGCCGGCGAACTTGCGCACTGGCTGCGCAAACGCCAAACGCAAGGGACCGAGCGGCGAAATCCAACTCAGCCCCAGGCCCACGGAGGCACGCATGTCACTGAAGGTAACTTTGTCGTTCTCGCCGTACACATTGCCCACGTCCAGGAACGTGAACACACGCAGGGTCCGGTCATTGCCAGCACCCGGGAACGGAGCAATCAGCTCGGTGTTCAGCGTGATCTTCTTGGGTCCACCCAACGAGGCCCCGGTCACATCACGCGGTCCCAGGGTGCCCTGGTCGAAACCACGCACCGAGCCCAGACCACCCGAGTAGAAGTTCTTGAATACCGGGAACGGACGGCCGTTCAAGCCCTTGCCGTAACCGGCCTCGCCGTTGAACGCAATGGTGAAGCGCTTGTTGAGGGGGATGTATTGCTGGTACTGGTAGTTGGCCCGCACGTAGCGTGCATCGCCTGCCACAGACCATTCGGAATTGAGGCGCTGGTAACGGCCGGAGTTGGGCGCCAAGGCGCTGTCCCGGTCGTCACGGGACCAGCCCACAGTCAATGGAATCGAGGTGCTGCTGTAGCCGAACTTGTCTGCGTAAAACAAGTAGGTGGCCGGGATGTTCGTGCCGGGCTTGATGCGGGTCTGCTCCAGCCCACCGCCAAAGAACACCGTGTCGGTCTCACTGAAAGGCACACCAAAACGCACGGAGGTCCCGGTGGTGACCAGCTGGTAATTGCCCCCCTGGTCTTCGTAGGGCTTGTCGGTGCGGTAGTACACATCGAGCGTGCGCGAGATGCCTTCGGGCGTGAAGTACGGGTTGGTGGTGCTGAACACCAGCGTGCGCCGGTACTTGCTCGTGTTGACGTCGATGCCCAGGTAGTTGCCCGAGCCAAAGATGTTTTCCTGCTTGATACCGAACGAGAGAGACGCCTTTTCGGCGCTGGAAAAACCCACGCCCAGTTGCAACGAGCCGGTGGGCTTTTCAGCCACGTTGATCACCAGATCGACCTGGTCGGGAGAGCCAGGCACTTCCTGGGTTTCCACGTTCACTTCCGTGAAGAAGCCTAGGCGGTCCACGCGGTCGCGGGAGAGGCGGATCTTGTCGCCGTCGTACCAGGAGGCCTCGTACTGGCGGAACTCACGGCGAATGACTTCGTCACGCGTGCGGTTGTTGCCACTGACGTTGATACGGCGCACATAGGCGCGGCGTGCTGGTTCGGCTTGCAGCACAAAATTGACGCGATTGTTCTCACGATCGATTTCGGGCACAGCCTCCACGCGGGCAAACGCAAAACCAAAGCGGGCAAAGTATTCGGAAAACGCCTTGGTGGTTTCAGTCACCTGGTCCGCGTTGTAGGGCTCGCCGGGGCGAATGGTCACCAGCGACTTAAACTCGTCCTCGCGGTCCAGATAGTTGCCTTCGAGTTTCACTCCCGACACCACATACCGTTCGCCTTCCGTCACATTCACGGTGATGGAGATGTCCTGCTTGTCCGGCGAGATGGCGACCTGCGTCGAGTCCACACGGAACTCCAGGTAGCCGCGCTGCAGGTAATACGAGCGCAGGGTTTCAAGGTCGGCGTTGAGCTTGGTGCGCGAGTAGCGATCGGACTTGGTGTACCAGCTCAGCCAGCCCCCCGTGTCCTGGTCGAACAGGCCCTTGAGCGTGGATTCACTGAACGCCTTGTTGCCCACGATGCGCACTTCCTTGATGCGTGCGGGCTCACCTTCCGTGATCGTGAAGGTCAGGTTCACGCGGTTGCGCTCGATGGGCGTGACCGTGGTCACCACCTCGGCGCCGTACAGGCTCTTGTTGATGTACTGGCGCTTGAGCTCTTGTTCGGCGCGATCGGTGAGCGCCTTGTCATAAGGACGCCCTTCCGTCAGGCCCACTTCGCGCATGGCTTTTTTGAGCGCATCTTTGTCGAATTCACGGGCACCGGCAAAGTCCACGTCGGCGACAGTGGGGCGCTCTTCGACCACCACCACCAGAACGTTGCCGCTGGCCTCCAGGCGCACATCCTTGAAGAGTCCCAGGCCGAACAGCGCACGAATTGCTGCGGCGCCTTTTTCGTCGTTGTAGTCGTCACCCACCCGCAGGGGCATGGATGCAAACACGGTGCCCGGCTCCACACGCTGCAAGCCCTCCACGCGAATGTCCTGCACCTTGAATGGCTCCAGAGCCCATGCCGCATTGGCGGCAAAAATCATGGCTGCAACGGCCGATGCGGTACGCACGCCCAGGCGATTGATGTGTTTTTTCATGAATGAAGCGGGAGCCGCAGTTGCAGGGCAAGCGCGGCAAAAGTGTTAGCCAAAGAGCCGGGTGATATCGTTGAACAGAGCTATGGACATCATGACAAGCAGGACAGCAACGCCTCCACGCTGCAATCGCTCCATCCATGCGTCCGACACACCCCTGCCCGTGACACCCTCCCAAAGATAATACATCAGGTGCCCACCGTCCAAGACTGGCAGCGGAAGCAGGTTCAGCACCCCCAGGCTCACACTGATCAGTGCCAGAAAGATGAGGTACTGCGTCAGCCCCATGCTGGCTGAGCGGCCTGCGTAGTCGGCAATGGTCAAGGGGCCACTGAGGTTCTTGAGCGACGCCTCGCCGATCACCATGCGGCCCATCATGCGCAGGGTCAGCAGCGACACATCCCAGGTCTTCACCACACCACCCCACAGACCATCGACCAGCCCGTAGTCCACCGTGACAAATTCTGGTGCAGCTCCCACATAGGCGCCAATGCGCCCCACCGTATTACCCGGTTCGGTCACAGCCTCGGGCAACACGTCCAGTGTCATCACCTGACCACCGCGCTCGACGCGCCATGGCTGCGCCAATGGCTCGTTGCCCCGCACCGACTGCCGGATCAACTCGCGCAGTTGCTGGCCGTCCACCACATCGGTCTGCCCCACCTTGAGCACCACATCACCTTGGCGCAGGCCAGAGCGCTCAGCCGCGCTTTGCGCCATGACCTCGCCCAACACAGGGCGGGTCCAAGGCCCCAGGATGCCGACCTTGCGAAACAGCTGGGCATCAGCCTCACGGCTGTCGATCCGGGACATGTCGAGCACAACCTCACGATGGCCCGTACCATGGGCGGACTGGACGTCAAGACGCACGTTCAGCCCCTCAAGCGCACCACGGGTCAGTAGCCACCGCAGGTCTTCAAACGAACGAACTGGCTCCAGGTCTTCTGCCCCCAATGCGGCGCGCTCTACCAGTTCACCGCCCCGCAACCCGGCACTGTGTGCGACCGACCCTGCGACCGGGCTTGCCAGGATGGCCCGGGGCTCCTCGACACCGTTCCAGTTCACCACCGAATACAGCAGCACTGCCAACAACAAATTGGCAATGGGCCCAGCCGCAACGATGGCTGCTCGCGAGCGCAGGGGCTGGGTGTTGAAGGCCAGATGCCGCTCCTCTGCGGCAACGGGTGCCTCTCGCTCGTCCAGCATGCGCACATAGCCCCCCAATGGGAAGGCTCCCAGCACAAACTCCGTGGGAGACCCCTGGGGCTGCCAGCGCAATAGCGGCTTGCCGAAACCCACAGAGAACCGCAATACCTTGACCCCACAGGCCACCGCCACGCGGTAGTGCCCGTATTCGTGCACTGCGATCAAAAGACCGAGGGCGACGATGAAGGCAGCGATAGTAAGCAGCATGGATGGTTGGTTCCTGAGTGGGCCGGCAGTCAGGCAGCCAGACGGCCCGCCACATGTTCAGCCGCATGGCGGGCCTGGGTGTCCAGATCCAGCAACGCGGCGAGCGAATCGGGCTTGGAGGGCGAAACTGCATCCAAAGTTGCAAGGTTGACCGCATGAATATGGTCAAAACGCAACCGACCCGACAAAAAGGCGCCCACCGCCACCTCGTTGGCCGCATTCAGCACGGCAGTGGTCCCCTCGGCCGCCTTCAGCGCCTGCCAGGACAGGTGCAGGCCCGGGAAGCGAATGGCGTCCGCGTCTTCAAACGCGAGGGCGCTCAGGGTCGAGAAATCCAGCTTGCTGGCCCCGCTGGTAATGCGCTCGGGCCAGGACAGGCCGCAGGCAATGGGCACTCGCATGTCGGGCGTACCCAGCTGTGCAAGGATGGAGGCGTCCTTGAACTGAACCATCGAATGGATGATCTGCTGCGGGTGGATGACCACCTTGATCTGGTCTGGGTGCAGGTCAAACAGCCAGCGGGCCTCGATAACCTCCAGCGCCTTGTTCATCATCGTGGCCGAATCCACGGAAATCTTGCGTCCCATCGAGAAGTTGGGATGCGCACAGGCCTGGTCAGGGGTGATCTGCGACAGAGTGGAAGGGTCCCGCAGGCGGAACGGGCCGCCCGAAGCCGTGAGCAGGATGCTGTCCACACGGTCAGACCAAGTGGCAGGGTCTTCTGGCAGGCACTGGAAGATCGCAGAGTGTTCGCTGTCGATGGGTAGCAGTGTGGCACCGCCGTCGCGCACGGTCTGCATGAACAGCCCGCCACCCACCACCAGGGCCTCCTTGTTGGCCAACAGCAATCGTTTGCCCGCGCGCGCCGCAGCCAGACACGGAGCCAGACCGGCAGCCCCCACGATAGCCGCCATTACGGCGTCGACTTCATCATGGGACGCTATGATTTCAAGAGCATCTTGCGCTTTTATCACTTGTGTCGGGAGGCTATTGGCCTGCAATTTTTCTGCCAGCTTCGCCGCATGGGATGCGCTGGCCATCACCGCGTAGCGAGGGCGAAACTGCGCGCATTGTTGCAGCAGCAGATCCACTTGCGTCGCAGCGCTGAGGGCAAACACCTCGAAGCGCTCCGGGTGGCGTGCCACCACATCCAGCGTGCTGGTCCCGATGGAGCCGGTGGAACCGAGAACGGTGAGTCGTTGTTTCTTCATAGGGTTGTCAGGCTCGTGAGCATCATGGCCAGGGGCAGTGTGGGCAGCAAGGCATCCACGCGGTCAAGCACGCCGCCGTGTCCGGGCAAAAGGCCGCTGCTGTCCTTAACACCGGCACTGCGCTTGATGAGCGACTCCACCAGGTCACCCGACACGCTCATGGCCACCATGAACAACGCCGCAATCACCAGCAACCACCAGCCCTGCTGCGCCATACGGCTGTAGAAACTGGGCACTGCCGCCTGCCAGCGGGCATCGGCCGCCACCCAGACGAAGGCCATCACCATCACCCCCGCCAGGCCTCCCCACACGCCCTCCCAGCTCTTCCCAGGACTGATCGAGGGTGCCAGCTTGCCCTTGGTAAACCGCAACCCAAACGCACGCCCCGCAAAGTAGGCAAAAATATCCGCCACCCACACCAGCAGCAGCACCGACAGCAAAAAATTGATGCCCACATTGCGGGCCTGCACCACGGCCAGCCACGCGAGCCACAAGGCAAGCACGCCAGCCACGAGACGCACACCGGCTGGTATGCGGGGCCAGCCGGGCACTCCGGCCTTGAGCAGCCAGGCAGCCGCCAGGACCCACAGCCCGCCGCCCACCACCCACAGGGCAGTCAACGGGCGATCGACCCAGCCCAGCGCCCACGACCCGGCGCACAAGGCCACACAGGCCACACCCACCGCCACGGAGCCTGCTTGGCCAAAGCCGCTCAGACGACCCCATTCCCAAGCCCCGGCAGCCATCAGAACCAGCACGACCAGCGTGAACGGTATGGTGTTGGCGTAGAAAAGCGCGGGCAACAAGATGGCCAGCAGAACAAGGGCTGTGATGACGCGCTGTTGAAGCATGGGGGCTTTCAGAACCTGTTCAGGTTCTCAACCCGGCATCGGATCAGGATGCGCGGACAGAATCTGTTCAGAGGTTTTGCCAAAACGGCGCTCGCGGCGGCTGAAGGCGTCGATGGCCTCGTCCAGGGCGGACTCATCGAAATCGGGCCACAGTCGGTCGCTGAAGAAGAACTCGGAGTATGCCGATTGCCAGAGCAAAAAGTTGCTGATCCGCATTTCTCCCCCGGTGCGGATCACGAGGTCGGGGTCGGGCACGTGGGCCAATCCCATCGCATTGTGCAGACTGGCCTCAGTGATGGGCTCGCCACGGGCAGCCAGCGATGCAGCCGCCTGCGCGATGTCCCAGCGGCCTCCGTAGTTGAAGCAGACGTTGAGCACCAGGCGGGTGTTGTCCGCCGTGGCGGCTTCTGCCTGACCCAGGCCGTCTCGCACCTTGGGCGAAAGGCTGCCACGTTCGCCCACAAAATGAAGACGCACGCCGTCTTTCTTGAGCTGGGGCACCTCGCGCGCCAGCGCCATCGCCAGCAGCTCCATGAGGCCGGAGACCTCGTCGGCGGGGCGGTTCCAGTTTTCGGAAGAGAACGCAAACACCGTAAGCACACCGACGCCGCGCTGCACACAAGCGCGTGCGCAGCGGCGAAGTGAGTCAACCCCTTGCTTGTGGCCGGCCAGACGCGGCAAAAAGCGACGCGTTGCCCAGCGGCCGTTGCCATCCATGACGATGGCAATGTGGTGTGGCACCACCGGAGATACAGACATGGGAATGTTCAAGCCCTGGGGGCTCAAACCGCCATGATTTCCTGCTCTTTGGCGGCCACCAGCGCGTCGATCTCGGCGATGTGCTTGTCGGTGAACTTTTGCACTTCCGTTTCGGCGCGCTTCTGGTCGTCTTCGGACGCCAGCTTGTCCTTGACCAGTTTTTTGACGGATTCGTTGGCATCGCGGCGCAGGTTGCGCACGGCGATCTTGGCGCTCTCGCCCTCGTTGCGCGCGAGCTTGGTCATTTCCTTGCGGCGCTCTTCGCTCATGGGGGGCATGGGCACGCGAATCAGGTCGCCCATGGAGGCGGGGTTCAGGCCCAGATCGCTTTCGCGGATGGCCTTTTCAATCTTGGCGCCCATGCCCTTTTCCCAGGGCTGCACGCTGATGGTGCGCGAATCGATCAGCGCCACGTTGGCCACCTGGCTCAGTGGAACCAGGGAGCCGTAATACTCGACCTGCACCGTATCGAGCAGGGCCGGATTGGCACGACCGGTGCGAATCTTCTGCAGGTTGTTCTTGAACGCGGTGATGGACTGGTCCATCTTGGTTTCAGCAGTCTTCTTGATGTCGGCAATCGTCATGTTTTCTCCTCGGGCCGACCTGCATGCGATGCAGGCCTTTCCATCGTGATCAAGCGTAAACCAGCGTACCTTCGTCTTCGCCCATCACCACGCGCTTCAAGGCGCCGTGTTTGATGATGGAGAACACCTTCACGGGCAGCTTCTGGTCACGGCACAGAGCGAAGGCAGTCGCGTCCATGATGCCCAGATTGCGGGACATGGCCTCGTCAAAGCTGAGCTTGGTGTAGCGCGTCGCCGTGGGATCCTTCTGGGGGTCGGCAGTATAAACGCCGTCCACCTTGGTAGCCTTGAGCACCAATTCGGCGCCAATTTCCGCGCCACGCAAGGCAGCTGCTGTGTCGGTGGTGAAAAACGGGTTGCCCGTACCGGCCGCGAAGACCACGACCTTGCCCTCTTCAAGATACTGCAGCGCCTTGGGGCGCACATAGGGCTCGACCACCTGCTCGATGGCAATGGCGGACATCACGCGGGCCACCAGGCCCTGCTTGTCCATGGCGTCGGCCAGGGCCAGGGCGTTCATCACGGTGGCCAGCATGCCCATGTAGTCGGCGGTGGCACGGTCCATCCCGACCGAGCCCCCGGCGACACCACGGAAAATATTGCCCCCACCGATCACCACGGCCACCTGGACACCCAGGCGGGTCACTTCGGCGATCTCCTCGACCATGCGCACGATGGTGGCGCGGTTGATACCGAAGGCGTCATCCCCCATCAGCGCCTCACCAGACAGCTTGAGCAAAATGCGCTTATGGGCTGGTGCAGCGTTGGACATGGGAAATTTCTCCAGTAAGTGGTACGAGGCTTTGGTGGGGTGGTTACAGGGAACGATCAGGCAGCAGCCTTGGCAGCAGCCACCTGGGCAGCCACTTCGGCAGCAAAGTCGTCCACCTTCTTCTCAATGCCTTCGCCCACCACGTACAGGGTGAAGCCCTTCACGTTGGTGTTGGCAGCCTTGAGCATCTGGGCCACGGTTTGCTTGCCGTCGGCAGCCTTCACGAAGACCTGGTCGGCCAGCGAGACTTCCTTGAGGTACTTCTGCACCGCGCCATCGATGCGCTTGGCCGTGATTTCAGCGCTTTGTGCAGGCTTGCCGGCAGCCACAAGTTCCTTGTTGGCTTCATCAGCCTTGCCTTCGGCGACCGAGCGCTCCTTGGCAATCAGATCGGCAGGCACATCGGCGCTGGTCAGGGCCACGGGCTTCATGGCGGCCACGTGCATGGCAACGTCCTTGGCGGCGGTGGCGTCACCGTCGAACTCGACGACCACACCGATGCGCGAGCCGTGCAGGTAGGCTGCCAGATTGGAGCCGCTGAAGCGCTTGAAGCGGCGGAACGACATGTTTTCACCGATCTTGCCGATCAAGCCCTTGCGCACATCTTCCAGCGTGGGGCCGAAGCTGTCTTGCTCGTAGGGCAGTGCACCCAGGGCTTCCACCGTGGCGGGGTTGTGCAGTGCCACCAGCTTGGCAGCGGCGTTGGCCATGGCAATGAAGCTGTCGTTCTTGGAAACGAAGTCGGTTTCGCTGTTGACTTCGACCAGAGCACCCGTGGTTCCGTCGATGTAGCTGGCGACCACGCCTTCAGCAGTCACGCGCGACGCGGCCTTGCCTGCCTTGGTGCCCAGCTTGACGCGCAGCAGCTCTTCCGCCTTGGCCATGTCGCCGTCGGCTTCGGTCAGCGCCTTCTTGCATTCCATCATGGGGGCGTCGGTCTTGCCACGCAGTTCAGCCACCATGCTTGCGGTAATTGCAGCCATCTTTATTCCTTCAGTATTCAGTTCAGTCAGTTCAGATTCGGGCTAAAAAAAAGGGGGCTCACCAGGGGCCCCGCTTTTGTTCGCGACGGATCGCGCAGCCGGGCTATCAGGCAGCGGCTTCTTGCACTTCCACGAATTCGTCGGTGCTCTCGGCGGTTGCAGCCTTCACGACTTCATTCACGGCGTTGGCACGGCCTTCGATGATCGCGTCAGCGATGCCACGGGCGTACAGAGTCACGGCCTTGGCCGAGTCGTCGTTACCAGGGATCACGTAGTCGATGCCTTCGGGCGAGTGGTTGGTATCAACCACACCGATCAGCGGGATGCCCAGCTTCTTGGCTTCGGCCACGGCGATCTTGTGGAAACCCACGTCGATGATGAAGATGGCGTCGGGCAGAGCAGCCATGTCCTGGATGCCGCCGATGTCCTTTTCGAGCTTTTCGATTTCGCGGGAGAACGTCAGTTGCTCCTTCTTGCTCAGGTTCTCGAGGCCAGCTTCTTGCTGAGCCTTCATGTCCTTGAGGCGCTTGATCGAGGTCTTCACGGTCTTGAAGTTCGTCAGCATGCCGCCCAGCCAGCGCTGGTCCACGAAAGGCACACCAGCGCGTTGCGCTTCGGTGGCCAGGATTTCACGGGCTTGGCGCTTCGTGCCGACCATCAGGATCGTGCCGCGGTTGGCAGCCAGTTGCTTGGCGAACTTTTGGGCTTCCTGGAACAGTGGCAGCGACTTTTCCAGGTTGATGATGTGAATCTTGTTGCGATGGCCGAAGATGTAGGGGGCCATCTTGGGGTTCCAGAAGCGGGTTTGGTGACCGAAGTGGACACCGGCTTCCAGCATTTCGCGCATGGTAACGGACATAAAAATACTCCAAAGGTTAGGTCTAAAATCAGCCCCAATATTTGCAGTGCCGTGATCCTCACGAACACTGCAACACCTTGACAGGGCTGCTTTGCGATTGGTCTTGCCGCAGCGGCCACGCCGGTTGTGCAAACCTTGCACCACTGCTCCCAGCAAAACCCAAAGATTCTAGCACACCCATGCTCCCTGACCTGATCGCCACCCGTGAGCAACTGCGGGACGGCGCCAACACCGCGCCCGCCGAGCTCGAGCGCTGCATCGACGCCGCCCAGGCCACACCCAACACCCACAGCTTTGTGCGCACGCTGTTTGACGAGGCACGCACCACGGCGGTGCAGCCGGGTGTGGCCCAGCTGCCCCTGGCCGGGCTGGCGGTGTCGGTGAAGGACTTGTTTGACGTGGCCGGCCAACCCACCCCGGCGGGCTCTACCGCGCTCGCAGACGCTCCCGCAGTAGCCGAGGACTGCCCGGCCGTGGCCCGCCTGCGCGCAGCGGGCGCCAGCCTGATCGGCCGCACCAACATGGTGGAGTTCGCGTTCTCTGGCGTGGGCGTCAACCCCCACTACGGCACGCCTGCTGCCTGGGATGCCCGCTTTGGCGCCCTGCCCAGCGCGCCCCGCGTGCCCGGCGGGTCTTCGTCCGGCGCCGGGGTATCGGTGGCCACTGGCGCGGCGTTCATCGGGCTGGGATCGGACACCGGTGGCTCCATCCGCATTCCTGCAGCGCTCAACGGCATCGTGGGCTTCAAGAACACCGCCCGGCTGGTGCCTACCGCCGGCGCCGTGCCGCTGTCCACCACCCTGGACACCGCCTGCGCCATGACGCGCACCGTGCGCGACGCCATCGTGGCGCACGAGGTGCTGGCCGCCCGGCGCGTGACGCGCAGCCTGGCGCCGCTGTCCCAGTACCGGCTGGCGGTGCCGACCACCCTCTTCCTGGAAGGGCTCGACGCCCCCGTGGCGCGCGCCTTTGAGCGTAGTGTGGAAGCTTTGCGCCAGGCGGGCGCACAGATCTACACCATCGCATTGCCCGCCGTGCTGGAGCAGCCCGCCTACGGCTTTGCCGCCCCCGAAGCCTACGCCTGGCACCGCGAGCTGCTGCAGCGCGCAGGCGACCGCTACGACCCCCGAGTGCGCATGCGCATCGAAAAAGGGGCCACGCTGATGGCCTGGGAATACATCGACCTGCTGCAGGCGCGCCAGCAATGGATTGCGCGCATGCTCGCCGACATGGAGCCCTACGACGCCCTGCTCTCCCCCACCGTGCCCATCTTGGCGCCACTGCTAGCCGATGTCGCCCCCGCAGATGGCGTGGACAAGGCCCAGGACGCCGCACGCGATGCCGAGTTCTTCCGCGTAAACAACCTGCTGCTGCGCAACACCAGCGTGGTCAACCTGCTGGACGGCTGCGCGCTGTCCCTGCCCTGCCATGTGCAAGGGGAACTCCCGGTCGGGCTGATGGTCTGGCACGGGGCGCTCAGGGATGACACGGTGCTCAACATCAGCCTGCAGATCGAGCAAACACTACAAAAATAATAGCTACCAGCGCATTATTCACTAGCGCTACAAGCCAAAAACACCCAAATTCATGAAGATTGCCATCGTGGGCGCCGGCATTGTCGGCGTCACCACCGCGTACGAACTGGCCAGCGACGGCCACGAAGTCACGGTGTTTGAACAACGCAGTGCGGCCGCCGAAGAGGCCAGCTTTGCCACCGCCGGGCTGCTGGCGCCCCACCTGCTCAGCCCCTGGGCGCTGCCGGGATTCGGCCAGCCGCTGCGACTGATGGGGACACAGGCCACCCTGCGGCTGGCTGGCGGCCTGACCCGCGCCAACTGGGCCTGGCTGCGGCGCTGGCGCAGCATGGCGCGCAGCCACAGCGCCCCGGCCGCCGCGGTCGAACGCCTGGCGCAATACAGCCAAGCTCGACTACAGGCTATTGCGAACCAGCATGAGCTGGACTTTGAAGCCAGCGACGGCCGCCTGGTGCTGCTGCGCACTGAAGAAGACCGCGCCCGCCTGCAGCCCGCGCTGCAAGTGCTGCGCGACAGCGGCGTGGCCCTGCGTGAGATCGACGCCGATGTGGCGCGCCAGATCGAGCCTGGCCTCTCGCCCGAAGCCCCGCTGGCCGGCGCGATCCACCTGCCCGATGCACGCGCCGGCAACTGCCGTCTGTTTGCACAGTTGCTGCGCCAGGGCATCCAGGGTGCGGGGGTGCAGTTTGTGTTCAACACCCGCGTAGACCGCGTCGGCACCAGCCCCACGGGCGTGGTGCTGCAGGGCGAAACGGACCTGCGCCGCTTTGATGCCGTGGTGCTGTGCGCCGGCATGGCATCGGCCACGCTGCTGCCCGCACTGGGCCTGGGGCTGCCCATGGCGGCGGTGTACGGCTACTCCGTGAGCGCCCCACTGCGCGAATCCACCCACGCCCCCCGCGCCAGCGTGGTGGATGCGGGCCAGCAAATCTCCATCACCCGCCTGGGCCAGCGCGTGCGCATTGCCGGTGGCGCTGAACTGGCCGGGGCCGATGCCGAGCACCACACCCCCACACTGCAGCGTCTGTACCGCACGCTGAACGACTGGTTCCCCGGGGGCGCGCAGCTTTCATCCAACCTGCAGATCTGGCGCGGTGCCCGCACCATGCTGCCCGACGGTGCCCCGGTGGTGGGCGCCAGCGGCGTGCCGGGCCTGTGGCTCAACACTGGCCATGGCGCTGGCGGCTGGGCCCTGGCCTGCGGCAGCGCGCGGGCACTGGCCGACCTGATCGCGCAGCGGGAACCCGAGGTGTCGCTGGACGGGCTAGGCATGCGGCGGTTCTGAACCTTCCTGCGCTTTGCCCCCACGGGGCGTCGGCGCACAATGGCAGGCGCGCTGCCGCTGGCAGCAGCCCTTGCCCCCTGCAGCCCATGCACCGCATCACCGCCCACCAGCCTTATCCCCTGTTCAACACGGCCGCCACTCGCCGCCTGGAAAAAGCGGCGGCAGCCGCCCTGCCCCCGCACACGCTCATGCAGCGCGCCGGCCTGGCCGTCGCGCAACTGGCCCAGGCGCTGGCACCCCACGCAGGCACCGTGTGGATTGCCTGCGGCCCCGGTAACAACGGGGGTGACGGGTTGGAGGCTGCCATGCACCTGCAGCGCAATGGCCGCAGAGTGGTCGTGACCTGGCTGGGCCAGCCCGATACGGCCCCGGCGGATGCCAGGGCCTCCTGGCAGCGCGCACGGGATGCGGGCGTATCCTGGGCAGACACTGCCCCCGACGATCTGGGGGCCAACGATCTGTGCATTGATGCGCTGCTGGGCATTGGCGTCTCTTCGTCACCCCACAGCCCCGCACGCGCGCCCGACGCAAGGCTCCAGGCCTGCCTGCAAACCCTGCACCGCAGCCCGGCCCCCGTGCTGGCCGTGGACCTGCCCAGCGGGCTGGACGCGGACACCGGCCAGTTTGCCGCGGGCCTGGCGCCCGACACCCCCACTC
>NZ_JBWKYJ010000052.1:0-18441 GCF_059423685.1 Acidovorax sp. GW460-11-11-14-LB4
GGCCAGCGCGGGGGCGACCGCAAATGCACCGAGCAAAACGGTCAAAAGGGAGGAAATGCGGGCATGCATCGACAGGACTCCTGGGAGGTTTGCCACAGTGTTGCGCACCCGGCGCGGCGGCGGGTGTCGGCTGTGTGACGGCCTCCGGGAAAACGAGGATGGCGGGCGGGCGCCACTGCCCCCGCTGCCGCAGCTCCTGCGCCCGCTCCCATCAGTCCGCCGTCAGCTTGCGTTCCTTGATGATGGTGGCCCACTGGGTCGATTCCTTCTTCATGAAGGCCGTCAGCTCGGCGCGCGTGGTGGGCTGCGGCGTGAGGCCGTGCTTGTTCAGCGCCTCTTTCACGCCCGGGTCGTTCAGCACCTTCACGATCTCCTGGTTCCAGCGGTCCAGCAGCGGCGCGGGCGTTTTGCCCGGCGCCACAAAGGCGTACCAGTTGAGCGCCTCAAAGCCCGGATAGCCCGACTCCGCCACGGTAGGGATGTTGGGCAGGTAGGCCGGACGCGTGAGGCCGGTGGTGGCCAGCGGTATGAGCTTGCCCGTCTCCACATGCGGCAGCGCAGTGGGGGGCGCGGCAAAGTACGAGGTCACGCGCTCGCCCAGCAGGTCCTGCAGCGCCGGGGCGCCGCCCTTGTAGGGCACGTGGGTCATGTCGATGCCCGCCCGCTGGTTGAACAGCTCGCCCGCCAGGTGCGATGCCGAGCCCGCGCCGGTGGAGGCAAAGTCCACGCTGCCGGGCTTCTTCTTGGACAGCTGCACAAACTCGGCCAGCGTCTTCACGCCCGCGCCCTTGTGCACCACCAGCACGTTCGGAAAGTTCACCCCGCCCGACACGGCGGCCAGGTCCTTGAAGGGGTCGTAGGCCACCTTCATCAAGTGCGGGGCAATGGTGAGTGGTCCCACCGACCCGAGCAGCAGCACCGAGCCATCGGCGGGCGCATTGGCCACAAACTGGTGCGCGATGTTGCCGCCTGCGCCGCCCTTGTTGTCCACCACCACCGACTGGCCGATGTTCTCGCCCAGCTTCTTGGCGATGAGCCGTGCCGCCGCATCGGCCGCGCCGCCTGCGGCAAAGCCCACGACGAGCGTGACGGGCTTCTTGGGCGGGAAATCCTGCGCGTGGGCAGCGCCGGACAGTGTCGCGGCAGCGGTGGCAAGTGCCAGCGCGCTCATCAAGAGGGTGCGTTTTTTCATGGGGGTCTCCTTCATCGTGGATGCTGTGGTGATCGTGGGGTCAGTCCGCGCCTAAACCGATGGGGTTGGGCTGTCGCTTCTCCACCGCATGGCGCAGCAGCGAGGCGGTGCGGAAGATGCCGTGCGCAAACTTGCCGTAGGGCATGGTGGCGAACAGCGCCATCACCGCGCCCAGGTGCAGGCACAGCAGCAGCGGCAGGCCTGCGGTGCCACGCGCGGCCCACAAGGCCAGGCCGCTGGTGGCGGTGAGGAACAGCAGGGCGATGAAGGCGCGGTCCATGGGCTTTTGCGCGGCATCGCCGTGTTGCGGGTGGCGGCGCAGGTTCAGCCGCCACAGGCCGGCCGTGCCAATCGCCAGGCTGATGCCGCCCAGCCCGCCCAGCAGCTTGGGCAGGCTGGGCAGGTCGTACGGTGCAGGCAAGGCCAGCAGGTAGTGGTACAGCGTCGCCACGCTGGTGGCCGCAAAACACAGCATGAAGCCGTAGAACGTGAGGTGGTGCATGCGCCTGCGCGACAGGGTGTAGGCGTCGTCCTCGTTGTGGCAGCCGTCGCCGTGGCCGCCGTCCAGGTACTTCAGGCGCAGCACAGCATCGGTGGCCTCGGCTGTGGCGGGCGCGCTCAGCGGCGCGCCGCTGGTGGCAGGTGTGATATCGCGCCAGAAACGGCGCACGCCCAGGCCCAGCGCGAGCAAAGCGAACAGGAACACCGGCGCGAACAGGCCCACCAGCAGGTTGTGCGGGAAGATGCCGTAGAAGCCGCCCACGGGCGCGTGCCACAGCGCCGCCAGCCCTTGCCCGTGCAGCACCACGGCCAGCAGCAGGAACAGCGTGAGCCCGCCCACCAGCGCCAGCGCAAGGGTCAAGCCGTTGCGCTGGTAGAGCTGGCCCAGTGCGGTCGGCCAGGCGTAGTCGGCATAGGTCTGGCCGCGCACCTGGGCCATGGCCTGCGGAATGTTCACCGCAAACTCGTGCGGCGGCGCGTACTGGCAGGCATGCAGGCAGGCGCCGCAGTTGTGGCACAGGTTGGCAATGAAGTGGATGTCGGCCTTGCCAAACTCCAGCCGCCGCGTCATGGCAGGGAACACCGCGCAAAAGCCTTCGCAGTAGCGGCAGGCGTTGCAGATCTGCAGCTGGCGCGCCACCTCGGTTTCGGGGGCTGACAGCACAATGTCGCCGTTCGCCAGCGCCCGGGCGTCGCGCGTCAGGGCCTCAAGCGTTTGCATGGTTTGCTCCTTGTTTTGTAGCGTTTGAGGCATATTCGACTGGCGCTACCGGGCGTTTTGAGGCCAAAGCTGCCTGCGTGCCCGCAATGCGGCCGAACGCAGTGCCAATGCTCATGCCCACGCCGGCGGTGTAGCCCTTGCCCAGCACGTTGCCGGCCATCATTTCGCCCGCCACAAACAGGTTGGGGCTGGGCTGGTTGTTAAAGCGCACCGCAGCCGTGTCGTCGGTGTGCAGGCCCAGGTAGGTGAAGGTGACGCCGGGCTTGAGCGCATAGCCGTAGAACGGCCCGGTGTCGATGGGCCGCGCCCAGTGGGTCTTGGCGGGCGCCACGCCTTCGGTGTGGCAGTCGTCCAGTGTGGTGTGGTCAAACTGGCCCACGCGGCAGGCGGCGTTGTAGCCGGTCAGCGTGCGCATGAAGGTGTCCACGGGCAGGTCGAGCTTTTGCGCCAGCTCGGGCAGGGTGTCGGCCTTCACGCCCGGGAACACGGGCGGCATGAAGCGGCCAATGGCCTTGCTGTCGATGATGGAGTAGCCGATTTGCCCCGGCTGCTGCGCCACCAGGCGGCCCCAGATGGCGTAGCGCTTGGGCCAGAAGTCCTCGCCCTCGTCGTAAAAACGCTCGCCGTTGCGGTTGACCACCACGCCCAGCGACACGCAGTCGATGCGCGTGCAGATGCCGCCGTCGTACAGCGGCGCGCGCGCGTCGATGGCCACCATGTGTGCCTGCGTGGGGTCGCCAATGCGGTCCGCGCCATGGTCTTCAAGCAGATGCTTGAGCAACACGCCCTTGTTGTAGGCCGTACCGCGGATCAGGAAGTTGTCTGCTGGCCACTCGCCGCGCTCGTTCTGGCCCCAGGCCTCGCGCAGCCACTCGCGGTTCGATTCAAAGCCGCCCGCGGCCAGCACGCAGCTTTTGGAGGCAATGCGGTCGCCGTTGGCCAGGTAGGCGGCGACGAAGCGGGGGCCGTCCATCTCGATGCGCTCCACGGGCGCTTCGTAGCGGATCTGCACGCCCAGCTGCTCCGCGCTGCGGTAGTAGGCATTGACCAGCGCCTTGCCGCCACCCATGAAGAACGCGTTGGTGCGCGCCACATGGAGCGTGCCCGCCAGCGCGGGCTGAAAGTGCACGCCGTGGCGGCGCATCCAGGGCCGGCAGGTGCTCGACTCGCGGATCACCAGGCGCGCCAGGTGTTCGTTGGTGAGGCCGCCCGTTACCTTGAGCAGGTCTTGCCAGAACTCTTCCTCGGGGTAGGCATCCACCAGCACATCCTGCGGCGCATCGTGCATGCAGCGCAGGTTGCGGGTGTGGGCGGAATTGCCGCCGCGCCAAGCGCGCGGGGCGGATTCGAGCAGCAGCACGCTGGCGCCCGCCTCGCGTGCCATCAGGGCGGCGCACAGGGCGGCGTTGCCGCCACCGATGACCAGCACATCGACCACAGCATCGCCGCTCATGGCTGGTGGCTCCAGGCGGTGCGCTGCGCGGGGGGGAATGAAGAAGGGGGTGTGGGGCCCATGGGGTGTCTCCTGGCGCAGTCGCCGTGTCGTTCATCGGGGTGATGGCGACTGTAGGGAGACGCAGGCCCGCCGTGCAGCGGGTTCAGGTCATGGGGGTATCACGGATCGTGATGGCTGCGGGGTGGGCTCTCAGGCGCTGGTGTCTTGTCCGCCTATCCATGTCGTGCCAAACCACTGGCCGCTCGTCACCAATTCACGCACGCAGTCCGTCAGCACCACCCGCGCGGCCAGCGCAGCGGGCGAGAGTTCTTCGTCGGGCAGGCTGCACAGCAGGTTGACGCGGCGCGCGGGCGCGTCGGTGAGGCGTGCGCACTGAAAGCGCTCGGCCGCATCGGGGTAGCGGCCCATGGCGGCCCAGGGCTGCACGGTGGAGCCCAGGCCCGCGTCCACGGCGGCCATCACCATGGCGAGCGAGTCCACCTCCAGCACCACGTGCGGTGCCACGCGGTCGCGGGCAAAGGCCGTGTCCAGCGTGCTGCGCAGGCCGTGTGGGCCGGTGGGCAGGATCAGCGGCTCCTGCACCAGCTCGGCGACGGTGATGGTTTCCGGAAGCTGCCGGCCACGGGGGGGGCCGGGGCTCTCCCGTCGGTCACGGGCGCAGATGAGGAACAGGTCTTCCTCCAGCAGCGGCGCCATGTCCCAGCGGCGCGCGCCGGTGGCCTGCTGCGCCTGGTGCAGGCGCGTGTCGAACAGCACGGCCAAGTCCAGCTCGCGCGCATGCAGCATGGCCGTGAGGTGGCCCGACATGCTCTCCACCATGTGCAGCCGCACGTCCGGGTAGCGTGTGCGCATGGCCTGCATCAGTGGCAGGCCGAGTACGCCCGAAGTGGTGGGCGCCAGCCCCACGGTGACGGTGCCCGACAGCCGCGCCTGCTGCGCCGCGCGCACGGCCTGGTCGGCATGGCGCAGGGTGAGCTGCGCCTCGCGAAAGAACGCCAGCCCTGCCTCGGTGGGCGTGACGCCGCGCGGCGTGCGCTGCAGCAGGCGCGTGGCCAGCTCGCTCTCCAGCCGGGTGATTTGCTGGCTCAGCGCGGACTGCACCACGTCCAGGTCCAGCGCAGCGCGGCTCATGGAGCCTTGCTCCACCACGCGCACGAAATAGCGCAGTTGTCTCAGTTCCATAGCGCCCTTTTTGCCATGCGGAACTGTACCCCGGAGCGTCCGTTGGCCCTCCCGGGGGCGCGAATACACCGGTGCTGCCGCGCCGCCCTGACTCGTTGGCGACTGCGTGCGGAGCGCGCAACGCGCCACTTGCAGCAGGCTGACGCCGTTGCTCCGGGTAAACGCGCAGTCCGATCCCCGGTGACCCGTCAATTCCCTATGGAGGCTGGGGACTTGAAATTAATTACACCGCCAGTGGACCGCATTTCAAGAGAGACACAGGCGCTTTCCCGAAGAATCCGCCGGCGAGCTGGCACAGGCGAATGCTGCGCCTGCATCTTTTCACTTCAACCCTTTCCGAACGGAGACAGGCCATGATCTGGCAACAAATCTACAACCCGGCGGGCAATATGGTTGTGTCCACCGCACTGGCTGCGATCCCGGTGATCATCATGCTGGCCGCCCTGGGGTTCTTTCACATCAAGGCCCACATTGCTGCGGGCATGGGGCTCGTCGCGGCGCTGGTGGTGGCCATATTTGCCTATGGCATGCCTGCCGACATGGCTGGTCGCGCCGCTTTGTATGGTGGCTTCACGGGGCTGCTGCCGATCGGCTGGATCGTGCTGAACATCATTTTTCTGCACCAGCTCACGGAGCAGAACGGCAGCTTCAAGGTGCTGCAGGACTCACTGTCCAACATCACGGAAGACCGCCGCATCCAGCTGTTGCTGATTGCGTTTTGCTTTGGCGCGTTCTTTGAGGGCGCCGCCGGTTTCGGCACGCCCGTGGCGGTCACTGCCGCGATCCTGATCGGGCTGGGCTTCTCGCCGCTGGCCGCCTCGGGGCTGTCGTTGATCGCCAATACCGCCCCCGTGGCGTTTGGTGCACTGGGCACGCCAGTGATCACGCTGGCCAAGGTGCACGGCTACGACCTGATGGAGGTGACGGCCATGATCGGCCGCCAGCTGCCCTTCTTCTCGGTGCTGGTGCCGTTCTGGCTGATCTGGGCGTTTGCCGGGCGCAAGGCGATGTGGGAAATCTGGCCCGCCATTCTGGTCGCCGGTGTGTCGTTTGCCATTCCGCAGTTCCTGGTCTCCAACTACATCGGCCCTGAGCTGGTGGACATCATTGCGGCCATCGTCTCCATGGCGAGCCTGATCGCGTTCCTGCGCGTGTGGCAGCCCAAGAAGATCTGGACCTCGCCCTCGATGCGCGGCCACGACCCCAGTGCCGGCGAAACCAAGCCCGCCCAGGCCCCGGTGCGCTATTCACGCGCCCAGCTGATCAATGCCTGGATGCCCTGGGTGATCCTGTCGGTGTGTGTGTTTGTCTGGGGGCTGCCATCGGTCAAGGCATGGCTCAATGGCATTTTCTCGCCAGCCTTCCCGATGGACGGGCTGCACAACCTCATCGAGAAGATGCCGCCTGTGGTGCCCAGGCCCACCAAGGAAGGCGCGGTCTACACGCTGAACCTGCTGTCGGCCACCGGCACGGGCATCTTGCTGTCTGCGCTGGTTAGCGCCCTGCTCATGCGCTACAGCCCCGTCGCTATCGTTGGTACGTTCTTCCGTACCGTCTGGCTGGTGCGCTATTCGCTGCTGACCATCGTGCTCATGCTGGCACTGGGCACGCTCACCCGCTACTCGGGCACGGACACCACCCTGGGTCTGGCGTTTGCCAACACCGGTGTGCTGTACCCCTTCTTTGGCACCCTCATGGGGTGGCTGGGTGTGGCGCTGACCGGCTCGGACACGGCCTCCAACGTGCTGTTCGGGGGCATGCAGAAGGTGGCGGCCGAACAGCTGGGCCTTTCGCCCAACCTCATGGGCGCCGCCAACAGCTCGGGCGGCGTGATGGGCAAGATGATTGATGCGCAGTCGATTGTTGTGGCCTCTACCGCCACCCGCTGGTTCAACCATGAAGGGGACATCCTGCGCTTCGTCTTCTTCCACTCGATCGCGCTGGCCTGCCTGGTGGGGCTGTTGGTGAGCCTGCAGGCTTATGTGTGGCCCTTCACGTCCATGGTGGTGCGATAGCGGGTCGACAGAGCCTCCCTTCCCGCCCCCTGCGGCGGGTGTGCGCCGCGCCACAGGGGGCTTTGGGGCACAAGCCTCCAGGAGACCTGTGCCCAGCGCCCGCCGTATTGGCCTACATGGCTCAGAACGTGTGCACCACACCGGCCGAGATGCCGGTGGCCGTGGCCTTGTTCGCCGCGCCCTGGAAGCCGTTGCGCCAGCGGGTGTTGTCCAGCTCGGCATACACCTTGGTGCGGCGCGAGAGCTTGTATTCGGCAAACGCCACCAGGCGGCCGTAGCCGTCGTCGGCGGCGCCGGTGCGCGAGCGGTCCACCTTGTAGTAGGCCACTGTGAGGTCCACCCACGGGGTGGCCGCCCAGGTGCCACCTGCGGACAACACGCGCTGCACGGTGAAGCGGCCTGCCGCCGTTTCGGCCTTGTTGCGGCCGGCATTGGCGGCCAGGCGCACGTTGCCCCACTGGTACGCGGCGCCCAGCGTGGTGGCATCCAGTGCGCGTTTGTTGGTGTCGTTGAAGCTCTGGTAGGCGCCGGATACCACGAAGCCATCCGCAGCCCAGGCCAGGCCCACGCCGCGTGACGACAAGGCCGAGGCCTGCGATGCGACCTCGCCAACGCCCCACATGGCACGCGCCGTGAAGCCGCCGAAGCGGCCCGTGTACTTCAGTGAATTGTCCAGCCGGTACGAGCCCGAGTTGGCGCCTGCGCTGCCGTACTCGATGCCCAGGCCATGCTGGCTCAGCGCCGTCACGCCGATGTTGGGGTTGAAGCTGGCAAAGCGCATGGCCAGCGGGTCCACGGGCGAGATGGCGTCGGCCAGCGTCGTGGTCTGGCGGCCCAGGGCCAGCGTGCCCCAGCCGCCCTGCAGGCCCACCCAGGATGCGCGGTCGAAGTATTTGGTGGCGTTGGCCGGGGCACCCGAGTCGGCGTTGAGGCCGCTCTCCAGGTTGAACAGCGCCTTGGCGCCGCCGCCCAGGTCTTCACTGCCCCTCAGGCCCCATCGGCTGGTGGTGTGGATACCGCTGCCCAGGCTGCGACTGGAGCCGGCCGTGGGCGCGTTGGATGCGGTGAGGCCGCTGCCGTTGCGCAGGCCCAGGTCCACCACGCCGTACAGTGTCACGTCGGTGCCTTGTGCCATCGCGCAGTGGCCGACCAAGGCAGCGCAGGCCGCTGCCATCCTTGTTTTCATGGTTGTCTCCTCTTGTTGAAATGCGGGCATGTGTGCTGCTGAGGGGCGGTGGCGCCCCTCTCCCTCTATTTCCCAGAGCCTTCTTCGCAGGGGCTCAATCGGGTGTGAGCTGGGCCTTGACCACCACACCCTTCCACTTGGCGAGTTCCTGCTTCACTGTCAGGGCCAGTTGCTCGGGCGTGCTGGTGTCCACCACCGCGCCTTGTTCCTCGATGCGGCGCACTACGTCCTTGTCGGCCAGTGCGGTGTTCAAGGTCTTGTTGAGCAGGTCGATCACCGGGCGGGGCGTCTTGCCGGGCGCGAACAGGGCGTACCACTGGGTGATCTCCACACCCTTGATGCCTGCCTCCTCCAGCGTGGGCACATCGGGCAGCAGCGACGAGCGCTTGGGCCCGGCCAGCGCCAGGGCGCGCAGCTTGCCGCCCTTCACGTGCGGGTAGGCCGAGAACAGGCTGGGAAACATCACCTGCGTCTGCCCGGCCATGGTGTCGTTCATGGCGGGGGCTGCGCCCCGGTAGGGCACATGGGCCATCTGGGCGCCACTTTCGAGTTTGAAGATTTCCGCCGAGAAGTGTGGGGCTGTGCCGTTGCCGGCCGATGCGTAGTTGAAGTCGTGGGGCTTGGCCTTGCTCAGCGCCACCAGTTCGCTCACCGTCTTGGCAGGCACCTTGGGATTCACCACCATCAGCGTGGGCGAGTAGCTCACCATGCCGATGGGCTCGAACTGCGTGATGGGGTCGTAGCGCAGCTTCTGCAGCGCGGGGCTCATGCCGTGGGTGCCGATGTAGCCGAACAAAATGGTGTGCCCGTCGGGTGCCGCACGGGCCACGTATTCGGCCGCAATGGCGCCATTGGCCCCCGCCTTGTTCTCCACGATGACCTGCTGGCCCAGCAGGGTGGAGAGCTTGATGGCCACCACACGCGCCATGCCGTCGTTGCCACCCCCGGCGGCGGTGGGCACGACCAGCGTGATGGGCTTGTCGGGATAGGCCGCATGGGCGGTGCCGGTGGCCCAGAAGGCGCTGGACGCAAGCGCCAGCGCAGCCGTGGCCAGCGCCGTGCGGCGCGTGGTGGAGTGAATGGAACGGGTCATGGTTTGTCTCCTGTCGTAATGGTTGGAATCGTTGGAAGGGCGCTGCGCAAGCGGCGCCCTGAAGAGCGCTCAGTGCGCGGGGGCGCTTTCGGGCACGAACAGCGTGCCTTCCAGAATCTTTCGGGCGGTGCGTACCAGCGCGGCCTGCACCAGCTTGAACTGGCCATCCACCTCGCTGAGCTCCACCTCCACCTGGATGCGGCCTGCCGGGTGCTGCACTTCCACGCGGCGCAGCCCGGCGGCGGGTGCATGCCGTTCGTCGGTGGCCACGGTGCCCGGCAGTACCGAGGCCGCCGCCACGCCAATCGCGCCCGTGACGGCATGCGAGCGGTGGCACTGGTGGGGGGTGAAGTAGCGCGACACCACGCTGCCTGGTGATGTGCCCGGCGACACGATCACCGGCTTGGGCAGCACGCTGTGTGTCACATCGCCCATGCCCATGCGCTGGCCTGCTTCGAGGCGCAGGGCCTCGATGCGGGTGAGCAAGGCGGTGTTGGCGTCCAGCTCGGAAGGTGTCTCGTCGCCGCGCAGGCCCAGGTCGGCGGCGCGCAATAGCACCATTACCTGCGCCGCGTCGATGCAGGTGACCTGCAGGCCCTGGATGGTGTCGATGCGCTGGCCGGTGGGAAAGATCTGCCCGGTGACGGCGCCCCAGGCGTCCAGGAAGTTCATCAGCACGGGGGCTGCCGTGCCCTGCACGCCGTCGATGCGCACATCGCCGTCGTAGTACACCTGGCCGCCCGCCGTGCACACCTGCACGTCGATGCGGGAGCGGGTGTTGACGTTGTAGACCCGCACGGTGGTGGTCTGGCCTTCGCGGTCTGCTGGGACCAGCCCCTGCTCGATGGCAAAGGGCCCCACACCGGCCAGCATGTTGCCGCAGTTGGGGCGTGTGTCCACGCGGGCCTCCTGCACGCTGACCTGGGCAAACAGGTAGTCCACATCGCAGTCGGGCTGCGTGGAGCGCGAGACGATGGCGACCTTGCTGGTCAGCGAGTTGCCGCCGCCCAGGCCGTCGATCTGCAGCTCATGGGGCGATCCCAGGGCCGCAATCAGCGTGCGGTCGCGGGCTTCGGGGTCGCGCGGCAGCCAGTCGGCCAGGAAGAACGGCCCCCGGGAAGTGCCGCCACGCATCAGAACGCAAGGAATGTTGGTGCTCATGGGTCGGCATGGTGCGACGCCTTCGCTGATCTGTGAATTGCATTGTTGGCAACGATTGATGCATGCTGTGCAATAGGCTGTAGTGGCTTGTACATGCTCAAATCACGGCCGTGAATTGCAATGTTCTGATCGTTTGATGCACGGCTTGCAACGCTGAAAACACCCTGAAGCGCACTGGAAGGACGCCGTGATGAACAACAAATTCGATCTTGCCGACATCCAGGCCTTTGCGGCTGTGGCCGAGCTGCAGAGCTTTCGTGCGGCCGCCGAGGCCATCCACCTGTCGCAGCCCGCTTTCAGCCGCCGCATCGACAAGCTCGAAGAAGCGCTGGGTGTGCGCCTGCTCGACCGCACCACGCGCCGCGTCACGCTCACGGCAGTGGGGCGCGACTTTGCGCGCAAGACCCGCGTGTGGCTGGACGACCTGGACGGCATGCTCATGGGCCTGGGCGATGTGGCCGCGCGGCGCATGGGCGAGGTCACGATTGCCTGCGTGCCCTCGGCCGTGTATTACTTCCTGCCGCAGGTGGTCAAGCGCTACCACGAGCGGTTTCCGAAAATCCGCGTCAAGGTGCACGACGCCAGCGCCAACGAGGTGCTGGTGGCCGTGGCGCAGGGCGATGCGGACTTCGGCCTGAACTTCATCGGCAGCCAGGAGGCCGAGATCGAGTTCAAGCCCGTGCTGGCCGAGCGTTTTGTGGCCGCCTGCCGGCGCGACCATGTGCTGGCGCGGCGCAAGAAGGTGAGCTGGGCCGAGCTCGGGCAACACGACTTCATGTCGGTGGGCAAGACGTCGGGCAACCGCCTGCTGATGGACCTGGCGCTGGCCAACGTGCCCGATCGGCCGCAGTGCCTGTACGAGGCCAAGCACGTGACCACGCTGCTCGGCCTGGTGGAGGCGGGCCTGGGCGTGGCGGCCGTGCCCAGCCTGGCCATGCCGGGCAAGGACCACCCCACGCTGGTCAGTATTCCGCTGGTGGAGCCCATCGTCACGCGGCAGATGGGGCTGATCAAGCGCCGGGGCAAAACCCTGTCGCCTGCCGCGCAGCAGCTGTATGACCTGCTCGTGGCTACGCGTTCTGCGCGCCCGCGCAGTGCCCCGGCGGCATCAAAAATACAATCGGGGCAATGACTTCCCCTACCAAACAGCGCGTTGTCGTCGGCCTTTCCGGCGGCGTGGACTCGGCCGTGACCGCCTACCTGCTCAAAAAGCAGGGCCATGAGGTGGTCGGCATCTTCATGAAAAACTGGGAAGACGACGACGACAGCGAGTACTGCTCGTCCAACATCGACTTCGTGGATGCCGCCGCTGTGGCCGATGTGATCGGCATCGAGATCGAGCATGTGAACTTCGCGGCCGACTACAAAGACCGGGTGTTTGCCGAGTTCCTGCGCGAGTACCAGGCCGGCCGCACACCCAACCCCGATGTGCTGTGCAACGCCGAGATCAAGTTCAAGGCCTTCCTGGACCACGCGATGCGCCTGGGTGCGGAGAAGATCGCCACCGGCCACTATGCCCGCGTGCGGCACAACCCGGCCACGGGCCTGCATGAATTGCTCAAGGGCCTGGACCCGAGCAAGGACCAGAGCTACTTTCTGCACCGCCTCAACCAGGCGCAGCTGTCCAAGACCCTTTTCCCCGTGGGTGAGCTGCACAAGACCGAAGTGCGCCGCATTGCCGAGGAGATCGGCCTGCCGAACGCCAAGAAGAAGGATTCCACCGGCATCTGCTTCATTGGTGAGCGGCCCTTCCGCGAGTTTCTGAACCGCTACATCAGCCATGCGCCCGGACCCATTCTGGACGACCGGGGACGCAAGCTGGGCCAGCATGTGGGCCTGAGTTTCTACACGCTGGGCCAGCGCCAGGGCCTGGGCATTGGGGGCGTGAAGGAAAAAGGCGCCCAGCGCGGTGGCGGCGCGCACGAGCCCTGGTTCGTGGCCCGCAAGGACCTGGAGAAAAACACGCTGCGGGTGGTGCAAGGTCACGACCACCCCTGGCTGTTGTCGCACCGTCTGGTGGCGCAGGACGTGAGCTGGTGCGCTGGCCAGGCCCCGGCGCCCGGCGCCTATGCCGCCAAGACGCGCTACCGCCAGCAGGACGCAGCGTGCGCGCTGGAGACCGTGCCCGATGGCTTTGCGCTGCAGTTCCCGGACGCCCAATGGGCCGTGACGCCCGGGCAGAGCGCGGTGCTGTACGACGGTGATGTCTGCCTGGGCGGTGGCGTGATTGCTGCCGTGGAGGGGCTGCCGCAGCCCACCGGCCATGCGCCGGCGGTGCAGCCAGCCATGGTCCGTTGATGCTTGAAAATTAATAGCTGTCAGGGCAATGGAATCTAGCGCTTGCGCCTGATTTTTCTTGAAACGCATCTTTCCAGATGCAAAAAAGCCGGGGCGGTGATCGCTCCGGCTTTTTTGTGGGGCGGTGCCCCGGCGTGTCAGTCGTCGTTCGTGGCCAGGCTGATCAGGATGCGCAGCACGTACCAGAGCATGAGCGCAATCGATGCGAACAGGTGCAGTGCTGCGCCGGCGGGGCGGTCTGCAGGGTAGTCGTGGATGATGCGCGAGGTGTCGTACAGCACGCAGGCGCCCGCAAACAGCACCATGAGCCCTGAGAACCAGATGCCCAGCTTGAAGCCGAAGATGGCGCCCGCGATGATGGTGCCCAGTGCCACCAGGCCCGCCACCTTCAGGATGCCGCCCAGGAACGAAAAGTCGGTCTTGCTGCTGAACGCCGTCCAGGTGAGCGCCGCCACCAGCAGCAGCGTGATGAAGGCGGCAGCGCCGATGGCGCCGGGCACCAAAAGCTGGGCAATGCCGAACATCGGGGCAAAGATGAGCCCTTCGGCCAGCACGTAGAGGCCCAGGCCCATCAGCTGTGTCTGAGGGTTATCCGAGTTGTCGGCCAGGTGCGATGCCAGCCAGCCCACGAGCATGAAAGCGCCCATGACCCCCAGCCACAGGAATTTGCTACCGCTGGCCATGAGCATCTTGGCCGCGGCGGTGGAAAGTCCGCTCACCATCAGCACCGCCGACAGCACGACAAAGGCCAAAATGGCCACACCCAGGTGCTTGTAGGTGGAGACGATGAAATCGCGCCGCTCCATCGGAGGGCCCGCAGGGGTTTGTGGCGAAAGTGCGTTGGGGTTCATGGTGTGGTTCTCCGTAGTGAGCGCGCAGGTTGGCGCAAACGATGGGAGGAGCGCGCCCCGGGCGCTGCCCCTCCCTCCCTCTCTCTTTTTATGGGGTATGGCCGTCAGGCGGCGGCCAGCTGGTGTGCTTCGTCGGCGGCGCGCAGCTTGCGGTTGGACCACACGCCTGCCGCTCCCACCAGCGTGAGCAAAATGGCAAAGATCCAGGTGCCTGCACCGCTGAAGGACTGCGCGGAGGAGGCTGCTTCGGCCTGCAGCCGTTGTTTGGTGGTGTCGTAGCTGATGACGGTCGCGCCGTCTGCCGATACTTCATAGACCAAGTCGCTGTCGCTGCCATCGACCAAGGCGGTGACTTTTTCGTCGATCAGGTTGCCCACCAGCTGCTGCGGTGTGCTGTGGTCGATGCGCAGCTTGCGCGCCTCGGCACCAGCGGTGTCGGGCTGGACCGTGATTTCGTAGTACTTCTTGGTCGTACGACGCTTGCGCTTGACGGTGACTTCAGAGGCCTGCGTCACGGTACCGGACACGGTCTGCAGGCTTTCGCGCGCCACGTAGGCGTGGCCATCTTCCGCCTTCCATCCGCTGTACACCGACAGTGCGATCAGCCCCGGGCCCGCCAGCAGCAGGAGCCACGCGTAGCCAGTGACAAATATCAAAATCTTTCGGACGAACCCTGGCATCACAACCCTCTCTCTTTTCAGTTTGGAATATTGATTTTGGTAACTGCTGGCCGCCGGGTTTTGCACCTCTTTGGCGAGCCAGACCGCGATGATCTTTGATATTTCCGTATCGAATGTAAGGAATTGTTGGTTTGTCGCGGTGGTGCCGAACTGGACAAAACTGAGAAGCGGCGCCAGTGAGCGCCGTTGTAAAAGCCATCGCTCCATGGCCGCGCTGGCGCTTGTGAGTCGGGTGGGCTCCAGCACCTCCTGTTGCGAGTTGCTACGTTTTGACGCCCACAGGCGACGTTTTTCGTGGGGTCGGGCATGCCTTGCGCACAGGCAAAAAAAAACCCGCACCTTGCGGGTGCGGGCTCGGGACTGAGTCCGGTGCCAGAAGCTGTCAGAACGGAATGTCGTCGTCCATGTCGTCAAATCCGGAGGCCGCGCGCGGTGCCTGTGCCACAGGAGCGGGTGCAGGGCGCTGTGCGGGGGCGGCCATGGGGCGCGGCGCTGGCGCTGCACGGCGCGGGGCCTGGTCGTAGCCACCCTGGTCGCCACCGTAACCGTCGTCGTATCCACCGCCTTGCTGTCCGCCGCCCTGTCCGCCACCGCCCATGCCCTGGCGGCTGCCCAGCATCTGCATCTGGTCGGCGCGGATCTCGGTGCTGTACTTTTCAACGCCGCTCTGGTCGGTCCACTTGCGGGTGCGCAGGCTGCCTTCTACATACACCTGCGAGCCTTTGCGCAGGTACTGGCCGGCGATTTCGGCGAGGCGGCCGTTGAAGACCACGCGGTGCCACTCGGTGGCTTCCTTCATTTCGCCAGACTGCTTGTCTTTCCACTTGTCGGTGGTGGCAATCGTCACGTTGGCCACCTGATCGCCGCTGGGGAAGGTGCGCATTTCAGGGTCGCGGCCCAGGTTGCCGACGATGATGACTTTGTTTACGGATGCCATGGTGCTGTCTTTGCCTTTAAGGGATAAAAGCGCCGGATTTGGAGAGAGATTCCAGGCGCCAAACGCGCCATTGTGCCGCAACCGGGGGGCAATGGAAGCCCTGACGGCGTGGCACGGCAATGCGTTCAGTGCCCGCCACGCCCCACGGGTCGCAGCGGCCAGGTCAGCACCAGCCACAGCGCCGTGAGCGCCGTGGTCACGGCAAACAGGCCTGGAGCCCCGGCCCATTTCACCAGCGCGCCACCCATCGCACCGCCCGCAAACAGGCCCAGAGACTGCAGGGTGTTGTAGCTGCCCAGCGCGGCGCCGCGCAGCTGGGCTGGCGCCATGCGCGACACCAGGCTGGGCTGGCTGGCCTCCAGCGCATTGAATCCGCAGAAAAAGACGAACAGCAAAGGCCCTAGCACCCACAGCGTGGCAGGCACACCGCTGGCCGCCAGCAGGCCCAGCCCCGCCTGCACCACCAGCACCAGGGCAATGGCTCCGAGCAGGGCTGCGCGCAGTCGGCCCGCACGCTCCAGCGCAAACAGCCCGCCCATGGCGGCAAACGACAGCACCACGGCGGGCAGGTACACCTGCCAGTGGTGGTCTTTGGTGAGTCCTGCCTGTACCAGCATCGCGGGCACGGCCACCCACATGGACAGTTGCACGGTGTGCAGCACAAACACGCCGAGGTTCAGGCGCAGCAGGTCAGGGTGTCCCCACACATCGGCCAAGCGGCCCCGGGGGGCGTTCCGATGCAGCGCAGGCTCGGGCGGTACCCACCACACCACCACGGCCACACCGGCCAGGGCCAGCGCACAGGTCAGGCCAAACAGCCCCGCCAGACCGATATGCGCAGCCAACATTGGTGCCGCCACCAGCGCCACGGCAAACATCAGCCCGATACTGCCGCCCACCAGCGCCATCGCCTTGGTGCGCACGGCGTCGCGCGTCTGGTCGGCCAGCAGCGCGGTCACGGCTGCAGATACGGCCCCCGCGCCCTGCAGCGCCCGACCCAGCAGCAGTCCGGTCAGAGAATCCGCCAGCGCGGCCATCAGACTGCCGCCTGCGAAGACGAGCAGGCCGAGCACGATCACCCGCTTGCGCCCGAAGCGGTCGGAAGCGATGCCCAGCGGCAGCTGCAGGACTGCCTGCGTCAGGCCATAGATGCCCATGGCCAGACCCACCAGGGCAGGGTCGTCGCCACCGGGGTACTTGCGTGCCTCCAGAGCAAACACGGGCAGAACCAGGAACAGGCCCAGCATGCGCAGCGCAAAAATGAGGGCCAAGCTGACGCTGGAGCGACGCTCCAGAGCGGTCATGGGGGTGGCGGGGGCAGAGTGCTGCGGGGCAGCTGCGGCTGTCAGGGAGGAATAATCCGGCACGGTGGTGCGCTAAGGTCCGGTAAGCAAAAGCGAGATTTTCGCGCATTGGCCCTGACGGCCCATTGCAGCCGGCCCTGTGGCCCTGAATTTCAGCCAGAATCCTGCTTGGAATGCCGGTCCATCCACAGTATTCGTGCGGCGAGTGCGGCCAGCAGGCCCAGTGCCCAGGGGTTGTCCACGGGGGTGGGAACGTGGGAGCCGTCGTGGGAGGTGGCGCCATGAGGGGCCCGAGGCGCTGGTGCCGCGGATTGGAGCTCCTGGGCCGCTGTGACGTCTGGGGTGCACAGCAGGGCCACGGCAGTGGTTTCGCGCGGCGCAGGTAGGGGCAGGGCTTCGGTACCGGCCTTGGCTGAGAGGGCTGTGCACAGGGCCGCTCCTGCCCAAAGCAAGTGCCGTAAGTGCGCGGTGGCACGTCGGTGGAGCTGCCCTGCGCACTGTGGCATGCCTGTCGAAGAAATACCAAAAATCGCCTGCAGTGCTGACCTGTATTGCATCGATAGCTATCTTTTTTGATTTGTTTTGCGCCCCAATCCCACCCACAGAGGCAGCGCCAGCGCCAACACAGTCAGAGCCCAGGGCCCCAGTGCGGGTACGGAGACTGGCCCTGTCCCCCCACCCGCTCCCGCCAGCAGCACGGGCAACCCGGGGTCGGTGATGTGGCCTGGCACGGCGTCGCTGTCGCCAAGGCCACCGTCGGTCAACGTTAGCGTCACGCTACGGCGGTCGGGGGCGAACACCGCCGTGCTGCCGGGCAGCGCATACCAGTGGGGCTGGGCGCAGGCCGCTCCGTTGCAGTTCAGGCCCTGGGGGCTGGGGCCGTATTTGAGGTACACCGCACCGGCCGGAACGGGCTCGCTGTAGTGCACGGTGAATTGGGCACTGGAGCCGGCGCTGCCGCCGCTGAGCACCAGGCGCAATGCCCGGTGCTGCGTGCTTGCGCCGCCAGGCAATGGTGCGGGTAGCGCGGTGTCGAAGACCGCTGTGTCCAGGCCCCATCCCTGGTTGGTGGCTGGGTCAGGCAGCGCGAGCGATGTGCGCAACCCTCCGACGCCGGACAGGGGCCAGGGCGCGCTGCATTGGCGCGAGTCGGCCCCACCGTTCTGGCCCGCGCAGGTCCAGGCAAAAGCCCCTGAGGCCGCGGCCACGCTGCCTGCTGCGCCTGCGCTGCACAGGCCGGCCGTGGGTGGGGTGATGCGCTCCTGCCCGTCTGCCGCACCACAGGCGCCGTCGGCGGGCGGAGAGACGAAGGCGAAGACCGCGCCGCTCAGTACGGCCGTGCCGCTCTCCGCCACCACCTGCACGGTGGCATTACCTGCCGCATGAGACGGGGTGAGCACATCGATGCGGGTGTCGTCCACTACATTGAAACTGCTGGCGGCCACGCCGCCGAAGCTCACGCGCGTCGTACTCAGCAGCCCGCTGCCACGCAGCGTTACAGGGGTGCCGCCCGTGGTGGGCCCGGTGGTGGGGCTGGCACTGGCCAGCGCTGGCGCCGAGGCATACAGGAAGAATCCCTGGGCCGTGCCAAGGCCGGTTGTGACTTCCACGCCTGCCGATTGCAACGGCGCCGGGGGCGGAATGGCGGTCACCTGCGTGGCACTGTCTACAGTGAAGGAGAGGGCGGACTGACCAGCAAAGCGCACCGCCGTGGTCCCCGTGAGATTGGTGCCGGTCAGTACCACTGGTACCCCGCCCGCAGGGGGATTCCAGCGCGGTGCCACGCTGGTGACGGTGGGCCGCAATTCAGGCGGCACGGTGTAGGTGAAATAGCCCATGGGGTGCGGCATATGGGCGATGGGCG
>NZ_JBWKYJ010000052.1:18538-35705 GCF_059423685.1 Acidovorax sp. GW460-11-11-14-LB4
GGTGTAGCTGCCTGCCGCCGCCGTGCCCAGGGCGGTGATTAGTTCAACTGCGACGGTGCCACGGGCATGGGCAGGCGTAGTGGCCGTGACGCGGGTGCCGCTGCCGTCGACGATGAGGTTGGCGGCATCCACGCCGTCAAAGCGAACGGCCGAGGTGCTGCCCAGGTTGGTGCCGGTAAAGACCACCTGGGTCCAGCCCATGGTCAGGCCCTCGGTGGGCGTAAAACTGGTGACGGTGGGTTGAGCACAGGCCAGCTGCGGGCTGCACAGCACGGTAGCGAGCACGGCTGCAGCCAGTTTGCGGATGAATTGCATGGGGGAGTGCGCAAGGGGGGAACAGGCGGTGACCCATGCTAGGCGCGGCCGTCACTTCGGCTTGACTGTGCGTCTCAACGTTTTTGACCGGCTGTTTCGGCGGCATGCAGGCGCCGGGCGCAGGGTTACACCTGCAGAGTGCGCACCCAGTTCGCGTATTCGACTGTGGAGGGGGCTGCCTGGCTGGCAGTACCTGCTGCGGCGGCCAAGGCTCCGCCCGCCATGGCCCGCACATCGCTGGGCGTAAGGCCGAAGGCCGCACGGAAGGTCCGGCTGAAATGTGCCTCGCTGGAGAAGCCGCTGCGCGTGGCGACCTCGGCCACCCGCAGACGTCGATTGGCGGGGCTGGCCAGCGCATGGAAGGCGCGCAGAAGCCGACGCTGCTGTACATAGTGCGCCACACCGCCCAGCGGCTCGAACAGGCGGTACAGCAGGCTGCGCGAAATACCGAAGTGTTGGCACAGCAGCTCTGGGCGCAGCGGCGCTGCCAGGTTCTGCAAGATGTGTCGCTGGATGCGTTCCAGCGTCACCCCCTGCAGCTCGGCCCGCGCCTGGGCATGGGTGTGGCGGCTTGGCCGTAGGCACGCGGCCAGCATCTGGGTGGTGGCTTGCACAACGGCTGGGGCCTCTGCGAGCGTCACGTCCGGCAGGCGTTGATGCAGAGACTGAAGATAGTCGCTGAGCAGTCCGCCCAGGGCCGTACCCTGCCGCAGCACCGTGCCATGAAGGTCAGCGTCGCGCCCGCCGAAAGACTCGGCGGCGATCTCGCGCGGCACCACTAGCGACAGCACATGCGAGGGCTGGGCATAGGTGCGTTGCGTGCGCCCCAGGTCGAACACGGTGATGTCGCCCGGGCGCACCTCCATGTCCACGCCGTCATCATGCTGGCCGACAAAGCCACCGCTGCGGTACCACTGCACCAGGTAGTGGTCCACACCGTCGCGCGCTACGCGGGGCGAACCGCGTGAGAACTGCTGGCGCCCGAAGTTCAGGTCTCCCACCAAGAGCGCACCCAGGTGGCGGGCGGTGACTGAGGCCTGGAAGTCCTTGGGAGGCTCGTGCCCCACGGGAGCCACATCGAAGATCACCGAGATGCTGCAGCGCCAGGCTTCGAAGCGCTCATCACCCACCAGCTGGTCGGTAGCGAAGACGGTGGAAGGCAACGGTCCGGTGGATGGCATCGCAGTCCCGGATTTCAGCGGTGTTGGTGACGGCGCCTCAGGCCTAGCCAACCCAGGACCGCGACCAGCACTGCCAGAGCCCAGGGGTTGTTGACGGGAATGGCGGCTGCATCCGATCCGACAAAGAAGGCAGGTGCAAACGGGTCACGGATGCTGCCGACAGCGTTGTCGGAGTCTCCCACACCGTTGTCCGTCACGGTATAGCTCACAGTACGCCGGTCAGGGCTGAGGGTTGCCCCCGACCAGGCGAACCAGGTAGAAGCCCCCGCACCTGCTGTGGCAGGGCCAAACTTCCAAAACTGGATGCCGGCGGGCATGGGGTCTGGATAGTTCAGCGTGATGGTGACACTCCCCGAGCAGCCGGTGGCGAGGAACTCGAACCCTCCATGGGGCAGCGTGAGGTTGCCAGGCATGCCGACGGGCGCCATGAAACTGGTGCCGCCTGGGTTCAGGGTGCAGCTCGCACCTCCGCCTGATAGCGTCGCAGTGGCCAGGCCTGCCATGCCAGGCACTGCGCCAGACACTGACAGTTGCGCATTGACGGTGAAGCTGCGGCTGACTTGCGGTGCTGGCAAAAAGACGCCATTGCCTGCTTGGTCGGCATTGATGGTGCAGCTGCCCGCCGTGACAAACGTCAGTGCCCCCCCGCTGGTGATCGTGCACACGCCGGTGGTGGACGAGGTGAACGCAACGGCCAGACCGGACGTGGCCGAGGCAGACAGCGTGGGCGTGGTGCCGAAATTCTGGCTGCCAGGATTGGCGAAGGTGATGGACTGTATGGCCTTGGGCGTGACGGAGTTGGATGCCGAAGACGCAGGCCCTGTCCCTGCAGAGTTATCCGCCGTCACGGTGAAGGTGTACGCCTGCCCGTTGGTCAGCCCCGTGACGACAATGGGTGATGCGGCCCCGTAGACAGGCGCCACGTCAGGTGGAGTGACGGTGACCGTATAGCCCGTGATGGCGGTGCCGCCGGTGTTCGCTGGTGCGGTGAAGGCCACCGAGGCCTGCGTATCACCTGCTATGGCCGTTCCAATGGTGGGAGCACCGGGCGCGATGGGGGTCACGGTAAAGCTGCGCGACACCTGGGGAGCTGCCAGGTACACACCGTTGCCCGCCTGATCGGCATTGATGGTGCAAGTCCCGGCCGTCCCGAAGGTCAGAACCCCCGCCGGGGTGATGGTGCAAACACCGAGGGTGGATGACGTGAAGGCCACGGGCAGGCCGGAGGTGGCAGAAGCACCGCCACCCAGGACAGCCAGATCAGGTGAGGTGCCATAGTTTTGGCTCCCCGGGTTGGCAAAGCTGATGGTTTGCACTGCCTTGGGTATGACGGAGTTGGACGCTGCCGACGCTGCCCCTGTGCCTGCGCTGTTGGTGGCCGTGACGGTAAAGGTATATGCAGTGCCATTGCTCAGGCCACTCACGGTGATGGGACAGGCTGCGGGCCCCGCGCAGGTGCCGGTTTTGCTGTCGGGGTTGGAGGTGGCTGTGTAGGTGGCAATGGCTGAGCCGCCATTGCTGGCGGGCGCTGTGAACGTGATGGTGGCCTGCGTGTTACCCGCAGTTGCAGTGCCGATGGTGGGCGCGCCAGGAACCATGGCATTGATGGCAAACGTTTGGGATACGGTTGTCGCGGCGTTCCACACGTTGTCGCCTGTCTGGGCGGCGACGATCGTGCAGTTGCCTGCAGAAACCAGGGTCAATGCCCCGCTCCCAGTGACGGTGCAAATGCCTGGGGTGGTGGAACTGAAGCTCACAGGCAGGCCCGAGGTCGCAGACGCCGTGAGGGAGAGGGACGTTCCGAAGTTCTGGGCGCCAGGGTTGGCAAAGGTGATGGTTTGCTCGCCTTTCGGGGTGACAGGCGCTGACGGCGATGACGCTCCACTGGAGCCGATGGCATTGGTGGCGATGACTGTGAAGGTGTAGGCGGTCCCATTCGTCAGGCCGGAGACGGTGATGGGCGAGCCGGCCGCCGAGCCGGTGAGCCCCTGCGGGCTGGACGTCGCGGTGTAGCCAGTGACGGCTGAGCCTCCGTTGCTGGATGGCGCACTGAAAGACACGCTGGACTGCCCATCCGCTGGCGTGGCCACCACACCTGTGGGGGCTCCCGGTGCCATGGCCTGCACGGTCACTGTGATAGTGCGTACGGCGCTATCGGACCCGTCGCTTACCCGCACTGCAAAACTGTCATTGCCGCTGTAGTTGGATGCGGGCGTGTACGTGATGGTGCCAGACGGCGCAATGTCGGTTCCTCCCGAGGCAGTCGCTGTACCGTTGATGGTGAGCGTTCCGTGCACCGGCGCCGTCTGAGCGGACCATGTCTCTGTCTGTCCGGTGTCGGTATCGCTCACGTGGAGCAATGACTTGATGTCTGTGGCGGCAGCGTTCGCGCTGACCGTGAGCGTTGTCGTGGCGCCAACGAAGCTGGGTGCGACGTTAGTCATGGTCGTCGTCACCTTGGTGGTGCTGTTGCTGGTGCCGACATCGGTACCATCATCAGGGACCAGGGTGAACGTGGTGGTCACCGTGCTCCCCGTTGGGCCTTGCTGGTACGTGGGCGTGAACACCAGACCCCGCAGGTTGGTGGTCACGGTGGCTGGTGCCTGGGCTGTCAAGACGTAGCTACCAGCGCTGCCCGTGAGCCCTGTGCCCGCGAGCGTGCCATTGGCTGCTGCGTAGCTGATCTGCACCGAGACAGCATCGCCGTTCGCGTCCGAGACAGTAACGCCTGTGAACGGTGCAATCGTGGCGTTGTCGTTGACCGCACCGGAGGTCATGAAACTGCCACTCAGGCTGGGGCGGGTATTGGTTGTGACGTTGGCGCTGCTGGAATAGGCGCTATAGCCGTTCGCATTTCCGGCGGATACCCGGTAGTAGTAGGTCGTGGTTTGAGCGAGGCCCGAAACGAGGGCTGGCGAGTCGCCGACGCTGGCCGGGTTGTAGCCAGCAATGCAAGAAGTAAACCCCGCGTCTGTACATACCTGCAAGCGGTACGCGTCTGCGCCGGTGGCGGCAGCCCAGTTGGCTGTGAAACGATCGGCGCGGACATTGCTGACTGTCTGCAAGGTGGGCGCTGTGGGCACTGTGGTGGTGCTAACCGTCGCGGATGGAACACTGTCCCCGCCGCCGTTGTAGGAGCGCACACGGAAGTAGTAGGTCGTCCCCGCGTTGCTCAAGCCAGTGACCGTGGCGCTGGTCGGGGGGGTGGGCGAGGCTGTAATTACCAGTCCGTTGTAGCCGGGGTGAAAGGTCGTAAACGCCGCGTCGGTTGCGACGTCAAGCTTGTAGCCCACTACGCCGGGCACGCCGGACCAATACACGGTCGTGCTCCCACCGGAGATATAGGGCTGTACCCCGGAATTCAGCGGTCCGATCGTAGGCGCATCAGGTGCTGGCACCGTCACGCCCTGCTGTACGTTGATCTTGCCGCAGGCCGAGTTGGTGCTGTTGTAGCCCGTACCGGCGACGGGTGTGCCGGCCGAAGAGGGTGCGTAGAACGCAATGGTGCTGTTGTTGAGGTCCGTGCTACCCAGCGAATTGCTGACGACCCAGTTATCCTGCCCAAAGATGGAGGCGCGGTACAGGTACCAGCCGCTGCCGTCATAGCGGGGCACACCGTTGAGCGTGCCGTTTTCGTTGTAGTTTCCGACAATGGAAGGGGGCCAGGCGTTCTGACAACCGCTACCCGCGCCGCCATCCTGTATGGCGTAGTTGACGGCGTACGAAGGGCCGACCAATAGAAGGCCCAGGGCTGCGCCCAGAATCCATTTCATTGCATTTCTCCCTGAGACCCGCTTTCGGCATCGCCGAGGTCATTGCTTCGGGCGAAATGTATCCAAGGCGTGACTGAATCTTTTTTGTGAAGGCGTGATGTTAACAATTGGCCACAGGGCTTTGGAGGGTTTGTAACAACGCGACACGACACCGCCGCCTCTCGCCATAGCGAGCAGGTCGTGCCCCTCGTGGTCTCGCCTATCATGGTGGGTTTTCCTGCACCGAGCCCGCCCGTGACCCCTCCCCCTGTTGCCGACGACCGATCCGCCGATGGTGTCTACCTCGCCCGCGCCCTGCGCGAGCAGCGCATCAGCATCCGGGGGGCGCGCACGCACAACCTCAAGAACATCGACCTGGACATTCCGCGCAACCAGCTGGTGGTGATCACGGGGCTGTCGGGCTCGGGCAAGTCCAGTCTGGCGTTCGACACGCTGTATGCCGAGGGCCAGCGGCGCTATGTGGAGAGTCTGTCGGCCTATGCGCGGCAGTTTCTGGGGCGGCTGGACAAGCCGGATGTGGACCTGATCGAAGGCCTGTCGCCCGCCATCAGCATTGAGCAGAAGGCGACCAGCCACAACCCGCGCTCCACCGTGGGCACGGTCACCGAGATCCACGACTACCTGCGTCTGCTGTATGCCCGTGCGGGTACGCCGTTCTGTCCCGACCACGGTCTGCCGCTGGCCGCGCAGACGGTGAGCCAGATGGTGGATGCCGTGCTGGCCTTGCCCGAGGACACCAAACTCATGGTGATGGCCCCCGTGGCACGCGAGAAAAAGGGCGAGTTCACCGAGCTGTTTGCGCAGATGCAGGCGCTGGGCTACATCCGTTTTCGCGTGGATGGGCAGATCTACGAGCACGAGAACCTGCCCCCGCTCAAGAAGACCGAGAAGCACGACATTGACGTGGTGATCGACCGGGTGAAGGTGCGCGCTGACCTGCAGCAGCGCCTGGCCGAGAGCATTGAGGCGGCCCTGCGCGTGGGTGGCAACGAGGGCAATGGCCGCGTGCTGGCGCTGGAGATGGACACGGGGCAGGAGCACCTGTTCAGCAGCAAATTCGCGTGCCCGGTGTGCAGCTATTCACTGGCCGAGCTGGAGCCGCGCCTGTTCTCGTTCAACTCGCCTATGGGCGCCTGCCCGGCGTGCGACGGCATTGGCCAGCGCGAGGTGTTCGACCCGGCGCGCGTGGTGGCCTTCCCGTCGCTCAGCCTGGCCAGCGGTGCCATTAAGGGCTGGGACCGGCGCAATGGTTACTACTTTGCGATGCTGGAGAGCCTGGCCCGGCACTACGCATTCGACATCGAGGCACCGTTTGAGTCGCTGCCTGCGCCGGTGCAGCACGCCATCCTGCACGGCTCGGGTGATGAAGAAATCGCCTTCAGCTACATCATGGACAGCGGGGCCTCCAAGGGCAAGGTGCACACCAAGAAGCACCCCTTCGAAGGCATCATCCCCAACATGGCGCGCCGCTACCGCGAGACGGATTCGGTGGTGGTGCGCGAAGACCTGGCACGCTTTCGCAGCACCCAGCCCTGCCCCGAATGCCACGGCGTGCGCCTGCGCCGCGAGGCCCGCCATGTGAAGGTGGGCGAAGGCACACAGGCCCGTGCCATCTACGAAGTGAGCCACGCCACGCTGAGCGACGCGCACGCATGGTTCCACGCCCTGCAGCTCACCGGTGCCAAGGCCGAGATCGCCGACAAGGTGGTGCGCGAGATCGCCACGCGCCTGCAGTTTTTGAACGACGTGGGTCTGAGCTATTTGAGCCTGGACCGCAGCGCTGAAACGCTCAGCGGTGGGGAGGCGCAGCGCATTCGCCTGGCCTCCCAAATTGGATCGGGCCTGACGGGCGTGATGTATGTGCTCGACGAGCCCAGCATCGGCCTGCACCAGCGCGACAACGACCGCCTGATCGCCACGCTGCAGCACCTGCGCGACATCGGCAACAGCGTGATCGTGGTGGAGCACGACGAAGACATGATGCGCGCCGCCGACCATGTGATCGACATGGGCCCCGGTGCGGGCGTTCACGGCGGGCGGGTGATGGCGCAGGGCACGTACGACGAAGTGCGCGCCAATGCGCAGTCGCTCACGGGCCAGTACCTGTCGGGCACGCGCACCATCGCCGTGCCCCAGCGCCGCACGCCTTGGTTGCCGGTGCTGGACCAGCCTGCGCCCGTGGTGGAGGCCAAGCCCAAGTCGCGCTTTCCGCAGACCGAGGCTAGCAAGCGCCGCGCCGAGCGCATGGCAGAGCACCATGCGCGCCAGGGCGCCGTGCAGGCGCTGCGCGTGGTGGGTGCCACGGGCAACAACCTCAAGGGGGTGACGGTGGACTTCCCGGTGGGGCTGCTCACCTGCGTGACGGGCGTGTCGGGCTCGGGCAAAAGCACCTTGGTCAACGACACGCTCTATGCCGCCGTGGCGCGGCAGGTGCACCGTGCGCACGAAGAACCGGCCGAGCACGAAGAGATCGTGGGCATCGAGTATTTCGACAAGGTCATCAATGTGGACCAAAGCCCCATTGGCCGTACGCCGCGCAGCAACCCCGCCACCTACACCGGTCTGTTCACCCCCATCCGCGAGCTGATGGCCGAGACCAACACCGCCAAGGAGCGCGGCTACGGCCCGGGGCGCTTCAGCTTCAACGTGTCGCAGTCTTCGGGCGGTGGCCGCTGCGAGGCCTGCCAGGGCGATGGCGTGGTGAAGGTGGAGATGCACTTTTTGCCCGACGTGTACGTGCCCTGCGACATCTGCCACGGCCAGCGCTACAACCGCGAGACGCTGGAGGTGTTGTGGAAGGGCAAGAACATCGCCCAAATTTTGGAGCTGACGGTGGAGGACGCCGCAGCCTACTTCAAGGACGTGCCCACCATTGCGCGCAAGCTGCAGACGCTGCTGGATGTGGGCCTGTCGTACATCCGCCTGGGCCAGGCCGCCACCACGCTGTCGGGCGGCGAGGCGCAGCGCGTGAAGCTGGCGCAGGAGCTGAGCAAGCGCGACACGGGCCGCACGCTCTACATCCTGGACGAACCCACCACCGGCCTGCACTTTGCCGACATCGACCTGCTGCTCAAGGTACTGCACCAGCTGCGCGACGCGGGCAACACCATCGTCATCATCGAGCACAACCTGGACGTGATCAAAACCGCCGACTGGCTCATCGACATGGGGCCCGAGGGCGGTGCCGGCGGTGGCACCGTGGTGGGTGTGGGCACGCCCGAGGAGCTGGCGGCCAACCCGGCCAGCCATACGGGGCGGTATCTGGCGCCTTACTTGAAAAAAACGCCCGCCTGAGCCCTGTTGCCCCTCAGGGCGTCTTGCTCACAAACGCCACCGTCAGCCCCTTGGCCGTCACGGTGATGGGCCCTGGCTGCAGGCCCAGGCCGTCAAACACCGCCGTGTCTTGCGGGCGCAGTTGGTGCAGTGTGACTTCGCGCAGCGACTGTTCGGCCAGCAGCGGGCCGTAGGCATTGAGCAGCTCGGTCACCGCCGGGCGCAGGCTGGGAAACTCCATGCGCCCCAGCTGGATCTGGTGGGCGCGCAGCGTGCGGTCGCTGGCCTCGTAGCGCAGCGCAAACTCCACATCCAGGCTGCCCTGGTGGCTGCGCCGCAGCGCCGGGCCGGCCACATCCAGCGCCATGGCTGCGCCCAGCCGGTTCACTTCGGGCAGCAGGCGCAGGTGGGGCGCCTGCACGCTCAGGTTGAACAGGCCTTGTACCGGCACGTTGCGCGGAAACTTGGGGTCCACCATGGCCTGCAGTTGGGCCAGGGGCACGGTGTAGCTGGGCTGCGCCAGCGCGCCCCGCGCCACCAGCAGCACCGCGCCGCCCAGGGCGAGGCCCCGGGTGGCGTGGGTCAGGAATCGTCGGCGATGCAGCATGGGTGCTTTCCGTCAAAACCGTTGTGACACCGCGGTAGCAAAAAGGTGCCCAAGGCTTGCTGCAGGCGTTGTTACTAGAAGTTTGTGGATTTTGGGGCGATAGCGCTGGTGCTATATGCCTTGGGTGCTATCAAAATAGGTGCATTTGCGCGCGGGCTGCGGGATGGCGGTGGCGGGGCTCGGCCGCCACCGGTGCGACCAGCGCCGCGCTCAGCGCCCCACGACCGACCAGCCCGCCCGCTGGTTGTTCTTGTCGTTCTCGTACTCCCACGCGGTGCCGCAGCGGTCGCACACGTAGCGGGTGATGGTGACGGTGCCGTCCTCACGGTCTTCCTTGCGGTTGCCGCGCTGCACCAGCTCGGCATGGCCCGGCGCCTTGCGCCAGTTGCGCTGAATGCCCTGGCAGGGCTCGCACAGGGCCATGGGTTTGAGTTCGTTCTGTCGGGCCAGGTCTTTGGTCATGGGGTGGCAGCCGTCGTGGCTGGTATGTGGGTGGGTTTGTGTGTGCGGGGCGGCTACTGTAAGGCACCTGCAGGTGCAGGGGCACAGCGCTGTGGTTTCATTTCAAGCCAAATTGACCTCTGGCGCTTGATTGATAAGCGCAACCAGCTATCAAATCAGGACTGATCCCTCAGGCGGGCCGCCAAGGCCTTGGCCATGCGCGCGTTGTGCAGCACCACGCCCGCACGCTCCACCTGCTGGCGCGCTTCCACCACGAAGCCCTGGGCGGCAAAAAAGGGCTCGGCGGTCAGGCTGACGTATGCGTGCAACTGGGCAATGCCGCGCTGCGCCGCTTGTGCGTGGATGTGTGCCATCAGCGCCCGTGCCACGCCCTGTCGTGCGAACGCCGGGGCCACAAAGAACATGTCGATATAGCCGTTGGCCTGCAGGTCGGCAAACCCGGCGATAGCACCACTGCTCTGCGCCTGCGCGATGAAGGGCTGGTTGGCCCGCATGCGCTCTGCCCACTGTGGGGCGTCATGGTGCTGCGGCGCCCAGGCCGCGAGTTGTTCGGCGGTGTAGTCTTTGCAAGCTAGGCCATGCACCGAGGCATGGAAAACGGCGCGCAATGCAGGTTCGTCGCCGGGGCAGAAGTTGCGGATGGGGATGAACGGCATGGCGGGCAAGCGACACTGAAAAAGGCCGCGATGGTGCCACAGCCCTGCGCGGTTGGAGACGGCGTCAGCCCGCCGCCATGCGCAGCCTGCGCGCTGCATCTTCGTCGCGCGCGTCGTCAATCTCGCGCAGCACGGCCTGCATGTCCACATCGGCATGCGTCGGCGCATAGATGCCGGTGAGCGGCGTCTCGTTGCTCAGCAGCCCGCTCTGGTACAGGCTCCAGATTTCGGGGCCGTATTGGGTGGTGCGCAGCTCGGGGGCAAACTGGCCGAAGAAGTCGCGCAGGTTGGCCACGTCGCGCAGCAGCATGCGCTGGGCGTGGTTATTGCCCGCAGCGTCCACGGCCTGGGGCAGGTCGATGATGACGGGGCCGTCGTGGCCCACCTCTTCACCTTCTGTGCCCGGCAGGTGGGCCAGCAGGATGTTGAACTCCGACAAGTCCCCATGCACCACGCCCGCACACAGCATGCGCACCACCTCGGCCACCAGCGTGGCGTGGTGGGTGCGCGCGTCTTCGGGGGTGAAGCTCACATCGTTCAGGCGCGGGGCCGCATCGCCGTGGGCGTCGGTCACCAGCTCCATCAGCAACACGCCGTCGTGAAAGTTGTAGGGCTGCGGCACACGCACGCCGGCGGCGGCCAGGCGGTAGAGCGCATCGACCTCGGCGCTTTGCCAGGCGGCCTCTTGCTCTTGCCGGCCAAACTTGCTGCCCTTGGCCATGGCGCGTGCCGAGCGCGAGTTCTTGACCTTGCGGTTCTCGGTGTAATCGACGGCTTGGCGAAAGCTGCGGTTGTTCGCTTCTTTGTAGATCTTGGCGCAGCGGGTTTCGTCACCGCAGCGCACCACGTAGACCATGGCCTCCTTGCCGCTCATGAGCTGCCGGACCACGGTGTCGATCAGGCCTTCCTCGATGAGGGACTGCAGGCGGGGGGGAGCTTTCATCGGTGCATTTTGCCCGTGTCGCGCAATCCCCCTGGCGGACCGTGTGCCAAAGTGCGTTTTGCTCAGCCCGTGCTGCACACACCGCGCAGCCGCAGGTGCGTGGCATCGTCCGCAGCCACCGGCAACTGGTGCTTGGCCTGCAGATAGTGGTGGGTGAACACGTCCAGGTATGCCTCCAGCGCCTGTGCGGCCTGCAGCTCGCCCGCCAGCTCCAGGCACAGCGCGCCGACCTCGGACGTACAGAAGTGGTCCATGCGGGTGGATCGGCGCAGGTGGTAGCGCGAGAGCTGCTCGGGCTGCAGGCTCAGCACGGGCAGGTGGTTGAGGTAGGGGCTCTTGCGGAACATCTTGCGCGCCTCGGGCCAGGTGGCGTCGAGCAGCACGAACAGCGGGCGTTTGCCCTCGGCCGTGGCCACCTGTGTGACCACGCGCTCGGGCGCCACGAACTCGCCGGGGAACACCACATACGGCTGCCACTGCGGGTCGGCCAGCAGCGCCAGCAGGTCGGGGTTTACCTCGGTGCGCGCCCAGCCAAACGCATAGGTGTCGGCCACCACATCAGCGATCAGCCAGCCGGTGTTGCTGGGCTTGAGGGGCTCGATGTCCGCCATCAGCAGGCACATGCCTGCGCGCGTGGGGAGCACGGGCCGCAGCGCGCAGATGCAGTGGCTGGGCACCAGGCGGCAGCCCGCACAGCGTTCGCCCTTGGGGCCGCCCCGGGCCAGAAAGGGCTTGGCACTGCGGGCCAGGCGCTCGGCGCGCAGGCGTGCCACCGCATGTGGTGGGGCAGGTGGTGTGACGGACGGTGTGTCGGTGGTGGCCACGTCAGTCGCCGAGGGGGCTGCGGGCTGTGTCACCGGCCGCCCGCACGTTCCAGCGCAAACAGCGGCAGCTCTGCCAGCGGGCTCAGCCACACGCCACCACCCAGCTCGGTAAAGCCCTCGCCCAGCGTGCGGCGGTACAGCTGTGCGGGGTGGCGGAACATGCGCGGGTCGGTCACCTGCTCGTCCACCACATCCTGCTCCCAGTCCTCGCGCGCGACGGCCTCCACATACAGGGCGCCCCGGCTCAGGCGCGCCAGGTTGCGCATGGCCTTTTGCACGTCGGCCTCGCTCAGGTAGGGCAGCACGCCCTGGCAGATCACCAGGTCGTACGGCGTGCGGGCCTTGTAGTCCACCACCGAGCCGCGCTCCCACCCAAACCGCTGGCACAGGTATTCGCTGAACTCCACGCCGTGGAACTGCGCCTGCGGAAAATGCCGTGCGATCACATCGCGCCACAGGCCAATGCCGCAGCCCACATCCAGCACCCGCCGCACGGGCACGCGCAGGTACTGCAGGTAGCTGCACACAAACGCGCCCAGGCGCTCGGTGTGCGCCGGGTCCACCACGCTGGTCTTCTTGTCGAAGTAAAAGCGCTGGTAGTACGCCTCGTCAAAAATGGCCGCGTCTGCGCTGCCGGTCACTGGTTTCACTGCTGCTTCCTTTTGCCAAGAACCGCCTGCAGGGGTGGCCGCACGATGGCGATTCGAGGTGGCTGTTCGAGGCGGCGAGTATCGCCCACGGGAGTGGGGGCCTCTGGCGGTGTAGTCTGCGGCCATGGATTCGCTGATCTCCGCATCCGCCCGCGCACTGGCCGCCGGGGACCCGCTGGGCGCCCTCAAGCGCGTGGCCCTGCGCGACGACCCACCCGCCCTGGCCTTGCGCGGCATTGCCATGGCGCAGCTGGGCGAACACCCCCGTGCGCGCGACCTGCTGCGGCAGGCTGCGCGCGCCTTTGGCACCCACGAAGCCCAGGCGCGCGCCCGCTGCGTGGTGGCCGAGGCGGAGGTGGCGTTGGCCATGCGCGACCTGGGCGGGTCACCCCGCCCGCTGCTGGAGGCGGCCGACACGCTGCAAGCCCACGGCGACACCGCCAACGCCACACAGGCGCGGCTGATTGCGGCGCGGCGGCTGCTGCGCATCGGCCGCCTGGATGAAGCCGCAGCGGCCATGGACGCTATGGCGACCGCCCCCACAGCGGGCGACCTGCCCCCCGCCCTGCGGGCCATGGCCGACCTGACCCTGGCCGAGCTGGCGCTGCGCTCGCTGCACATCGCCTCCGCCGGCGCGGCGCTGGACCGTGCGCAGGAAGCCGCTGAGCGAGCCCATGTACCTGCCCTGCTGGCTGAGGTGGCGCAGGCGCGCGCCGTGCTGGACCAGCCCGCAGCGCGGCGCGTGGGGGCAGGGGTGGACCAGCCGCTGCGCCTTTCCGATGTGGCAGACCTGCTGGCATCGGGCGCGCTGGTGGTGGATGCATGTCGGCGCTGCGTGGGGGTGGGCGGTGGCCCCTCCACCACAGACGCCGGCGTGTGGCAACCGCTGGCACGCCGGCCCATCCTGTTCGCGCTGGTGTGTGCACTGGCGCAAGCCTGGCCCGGCGATGCAGAGCGCGAGGCGTTGATTGCGCAGGTCTTCCGTACTCGCCACCCGGACGACACCCACCGTGCGCGGCTGCGGGTGGAGGTGGGGCGCCTGCGCGCGCTCCTGCGGCCACTGGCGCGCATCGAGGCCACAGCGCGCGGCTTTGCGCTGCAGCCCTTGGACGCACGGCCCGTGGTGGTGCTGGCGCCGCCCATCGATGGCGAGCAGGCGGCGCTGCTGGCCTTGCTGTCGGACGGTGCGGCCTGGTCCACCTCGGCGCTCGCGTTGGCCACGGATGCCAGCCAGCGCACCGTGCAGCGCGCGTTGGCCGAGCTGGAAGCACAAGGCCGTGTGCGCTCCATCGGCCGCGCGCGTGCGCAGCGCTGGCTGGCGCCGCCGCTGTCCGGATTCACGACGATCTTGTTACTCCCTGCTGCGCTGCCGATTGCATAAAGTGGACGCCAAGCCCCCACCGGGCCACCCCACAGGAGCCAACCATGACCGCGTGCACCCACAGCGACCCGACACCCGTTACCCTCCGCCACCACCCCTCACAACCCGCCGAGATCGTGCGGGAATACGGCCCCTTTGCGGGCGCAGACAGCGTGCACGGCGTCACCCACGACGGCCAGCATGTCTGGGCGGCCACGGGGGCGCACCTTGTGGCCTTCGATGCCGCCACGGGCGAGACCCGGCGCACGCTGGCCGTGGCCAGCGATGCCGGCACTGCGTTTGACGGCAGGCACCTGTACCAGATCACCGAGGCGCGCATCGACAAGATCGACCCCGCCACCGGCCGGGTGGTGGCTTCCATTCCTGCACCCGGCAACGGCAACGACTCGGGCCTCACCTGGGCCGAGGGCAGCCTATGGGTGGGCCAGTACCGCGACCGCAAGATCCACCAGATCGACCCCGCCACCGGCGCCATCCGCCGCACCATCGAGTCCGACCGCTTTGTGACCGGCGTGACCTGGGTGGACGGCGAGATGTGGCACGGCACCTGGGAGGGTGACGAGAGCACGCTGCGCCACATCGACCCCGCCACCGGCGCCGTGCTGCAGCAGCTCGACATGCCTCAAGGCGTGGGCGTGAGCGGCCTCGAATCGGACGGTGCCGACCTCTTCTACTGCGGGGGCGGCGGCAGCGGCAAAGTCCGCGCTGTGCGCCGGCCCAAGGCGGCCCGCCCCTGAGCCCCTGACACCTTCAGCCCTTGAGCGACGCGGCGCCCCGCCGCACCCACCACCCCCTGCAACCAAAGGCTCTGCGCGCATCACGCGATGTCGCAGTCCGGGGACAGGTGCGCCTGCCAGCGCCTCCCTCCCCACGCAATTCTCCGTCCCGCAACGTCATCCACCACCCACCAGGAGCACCCCCATGAACGCACCCACTTCCCACCCCGGGGTTTCTGCCGACGAATGGCTGGCCCAGCGCCATGCGCTGCTGGCCCGCGAGAAGGCCCTGACCCGCCTGCATGACGAGGTCGCCGCGCAGCGCCGCGCGCTGCCCCGGACCCGCGTGGACAAGCGCTACATGCTCGACACCCTGCAGGGCCCGCGCGCCTTGGCCGACCTGTTCGATGGCCGCAGCCAGCTGCTCGTGCAGCACTTCATGTTTGGCCCGGGGTGGGAGCAGGGCTGCCCCAGCTGCTCCTTCATGGCCGACCACATGGGTGGCATGGAGCTGCACCTGCAGCACCGCGACGTGTCGGTGCTCGCCGTCTCGCGCGCGCCGCTGGCCGAGATCGAGCGTTTTCGCCAGCGCATGGGCTGGCAGTTTCGCTGGGCGTCGTCGCACGGCAGCGACTTCAACCACGACTTTGCCGTGAGCTTTACGCCCGAGCAGCGCGCACGCGGCAACGGCGAGGTGTTCTACAACTACGGCATGCAGCCGTTCCCCGCCGATGAGGCGCCGGGCATCAGCGTGTTTGTGCGCAGTGACGCTGGCGAGGTGTTCCACGCCTACTCCACCTTCGGGCGCGGCGTGGAGGCCATGATGGGCACCTACCAGCTGCTGGACCTCACGCCCAATGGCCGCCACGAGACCAACCCCGCCTACCCCATGGACTGGGTGCGCCACCACGACCGGTATGCACCTTCCCAGCCACTGGCTGGGTCTGCGGTTGCGCCAGCCGCACAGGCGCCCCAGCCTTCACCAGCCCACACGGCGCCGGGCGGGTGCTGCTCCACACGGGGCTGAACCACACACGGTTGAGACCGCGACCATGGACGCCACCCTCTGGTCCTGGCTGGCCATCGCCGCCATGGGGGCGCTGCACGGGCTCAACCCCCTCACGGGCTGGGGGCTGGCCACCACCTGGAGCCTCTGTGCGCGTGACCACAGCATGCCGCTGCGCGCACTGCTGCCCATGGCCGTCGGGCACCTGGCCGCCGTGGCACTGACGGCGGCTGCGGTGGTGTGGGGGCTGTCGTTGTCGCCACCTGCCCTGCTGGCGGTGGCGGGCGGCCTGGGCGGGGTGGTGATAGTCGCTCGCGTGCGTCTGACGGGGGCGGCGTGGCATCGCCTGCGCAAGCCCGCCGGGCCTGTGGGCATGGCGCTCTGGTCCTTTGGTGTGGCCACTGCGCACGGTGCCGGGCTGGCGCTGGTGCCTGCACTGGCGCCGCTGTGCGGGGGCGGTGGCGCTGCAGGTGGAGTGGCCTCTGGGGGCGACGGGCTCTCCACCCCCTTGCTGTTCCCGCTGGCCGCGCTGGGGGTTCACACCCTGGCCATGCTGGCCGTCACCGGGGCCATGGCCGCAGCGGCCTGCCGCGGTGTGCAGGGCGCCCAGCGCTGGCTGCAACGCTACCGGGGTTGCAGCGGGGGCCCTGCCCGTTGATCAGGCCTTGGCCGGGCGGTGCAGAGCGCAGATCTTGTTGCCGTCCGGGTCGCGCAGGTACGCCAGGTACAGCTTGCCGCCGGGGCCTTCGCGCCAGCCGGGTGGGTCTTCGCAGGTGATGCCACCGTTCGCTACACCGGCGGCGTGGAAGGCATCGGCCTGCTCGGGCGACTGCATGGCAAAACCGATGGTGCCGCCATTGGCAAAGGTGGCGGGCTCGCCGTTGATGGGGGTGGTGATGCCAAAGGTACCGGTGGGGCCGCGATAGAAGTAGCGGTTCTTGTTGGCCACCCCTGGCGGTACGCCCAGCGCCCCCAGCAGCGCGTCATAAAACTTCTTGGACCGCTCCAGGTCGTTCACACCGACCATCACATGACTGAACATTCATCGTCTCCTGTAGGCCCCTCAGGGGGCGGGTTGTGGCCAACGGTTGGCGTTGGCATGTTAGCGGGTGGCTATCGCCATCACCGGCGTGAGCCACAAGCCCCTGTGCGGCACTCAGGGGCGGGGCATTGGGCGGGCTGTGCCGTTGGCCCCAGAGCGCCCCCACAGGCTTCATGGAGGCCGTTTTGAGGCAAAAATGCGCCGTGGCGCTAGTGCAATATGCCTGAATAGCTATCTAATTAATAGCAAATGTCAGCAGCGCCCACAGGCTCCACGCACTGTCCCATCCCCTGGTATTGCCCTTTGAACAGACCCTCACCCCCCATGCTGCCCACTGC
>NZ_JBWKYJ010000053.1:0-35337 GCF_059423685.1 Acidovorax sp. GW460-11-11-14-LB4
GGGCTGGGGGGAGCTGGACTACGCGCACTACGTCACCGTGTTCCCGGGCGAGCGGTTTTGTGTGCTGCTGGACAACGCCCACAACCTGCCCCTGCACCTTGCGGTGGAGCTGGGCGTGCCGGTGGCACTGATCGTTTGTGCCGCGGTGGTGGTGTGGGTGCTGCGCGAAAAGCCCTGGCGCGAGACCGATCCGGCGCGGCAACTGGCCTGGGGCGTGCTGGCGCTGGTGGGGCTACACAGCCTGCTGGAGTTTCCGCTGTGGTACGGGCCGTTTCAGCTGGTCACGGTGCTGGCCGTTGCGTTGCTGTGGCGCTGGCAGCTGCCCGGCTGGGCAAGCTCGCTGGGCGCGCGCCGGGGTGCGGCCGCCATCATCGTGGCCGCGCTGGCAGCAGAGGCCTACGTGGGCTGGGATTTTTATCGCGTCGGCCAGCTGTACAAACCGCTCGCCGACCGGCCGCTGTCCCTGCGCCAGGACACCGTTCGCAAGGTGGGTAACACCCCCTTCTTCACCGATCAGGTCGATTTTGCGCTGCTGACCACCATCGAGCTGTCACCCAGCAATGCGGGCCAAGTCTTTGGGGTGGCCAACAAGCTGCTGCACTTCTCGCCCGAACCCCGGGTGATCGAGCCGCTGATCGAAAGCGCCACGATGCTGGGGCTGGACGACGAGGCGGCGTTTCACCTCAAGCGATACCGCGCTGCCTACCCGGCGGACTATGGGCGGTGGCGGGAGCAGGGTCGGCGGATTTCGTCACACCTCAAGCCCTGACCGGAGGCGCGGCGGACGGCCTCCGCGCATTCAAGCCAGCCGCAGAAACTGGCTTACCAAGGGCAGGTAGTCCGCATAGTTGCCCAGCGCGTGGTCACCTCCCTCCAGTACCACCTGCTTGGCCTGCGGGTAGCGCCCCACCATCTCGCGCCAGTCCAGCACTTCGTCGCCCTTGGCAACGATGGCCAGCTCAGGGGCTGAGGGCGAGCGACCCCGCATGTCCAGGGCCTGCAACTCGTCGATGTACTCCGGCAAAAAATAAAAGCGCTCGTTCGGGTCGTGCCAGCTGGTTTGCTCGCCGATGTAGCGGGCCAAGTCGCGTGCCGGGTCCACGGCGGGGTTGAGCATCACGCTGGGGCAACCCGCGTGCTGCGCCACCCAGCTGGCGTAGAAGCCGCCCAGCGAAGAGCCGATCACGGCCATGCATGGCCGGGGCCAACCGGCAATGCCCTGCGCCACCAGCGCCATGGCGGCCCGCGGCGATGGCGGCAACTGGGGGCACCAGAAGGTCATGGAGGGGTGGTGGGCAGCCATGTAGGCCGCAGTCTGGCGGGCCTTGGACGACGAGGGGGACGAGCGAAAACCGTGCAGGTACAGCAGGTGGGTGGTGGTCATGAGACAGAAAGTGATCGAGGCAGGGGAATCACTGCTTTAACCGGGCTGGCGCAGGCATAAGATGTGCGTACCGGGGCGCCACACCGTGCGGCGCCTGGTTTTGCTACCCGCACCATGACCGATTTTGCCCCGCTTTCCACTGCCAGACGATGGGCGCTCGGATCAGGCGATAAGCCGCCTGCCTCGCTGGGTCGGTTTGAACTCAAGAAGCAGCTGGGCCGGGGCGCCCAGGCCACCGTGTGGCTGGCGCTGGACCCCCGTCTGCAGCGCGAAGTGGCCATCAAGCTCATGCGCCCCATGCAGGACCAGGACCCCTCCGTGCTGGAGCAGTGGCTGCGCGAGGCGCGCCATGTGGGGCGCTTGGCCCACCCCTACATCGTGCCGGTGTTCGAGGCCGACGTGCAGGGCTCGCAGCCCTATATCGTGTTCGAGTACGTGCCAGGCCACACGCTGGCCGAACACTTGGCCCAGCAGGGGCGCTGTACGCCGCATGACGCCGTGGCACTTTTAGTGGATGTGCTTGATGGCTTGCATGCCGCCCACCAGGCGGGCATCGTGCACCGCGATCTCAAGCCGTCCAACATCATGATCGATGCGCACCGGCACGCCCGGGTGATGGACTTTGGCATGGCGGCCCCCGTGCAGGCAGCGCCCGATGCCCAGCTGGCCAGCGGCACGCCCGCCTACATGGCACCGGAGGCGGCGGCGGGCGCTGCGCCCACCCCGGGGATGGACGTGTATTCCGCTGGCTTGGTGCTCATCGAGACGCTGACGGGGCGCCCCCTCATCCACCAAAAAGACACCTGGCAGGCGCTGTACCGCATTGCCAACGAAAACCTGGCGCTGCCCGCCGACCTGGGGCCGGGCGTGGACGACGGCCTGCGCGCCATCCTGCAGCGGGCCATGGCACGCGACCCCGCGCAGCGCTACGCCACGGCGGCGGACTTTCGGGATGCGTTGCGCGCCTGGGCGGCTCCGGCCAGTGCGCCATCGGCCGCCAGCAATGCCACGCTGGACTTTTTGCTGCGGCGCATGCGCCACAAGAGCGACTTCCCGGCCTTGTCGGACTCGGTGGCGCGCATCCAGCGGGTGGCCAATTCGGAAGACGACAGCATCAGCGACCTGACCCACGAAATCCTGAAAGACGTGGCGCTCACCAACAAGCTGCTGCGCCTGGTCAACAGCGTGCATTACGCCCACGCCAGCCGGGGCACCATCAGCACCGTGTCGCGCGCGGTGAGCCTGGTGGGCTTCAATGCAGTGCGGAACATGGCGCTGAGCCTGGTGTTGCTGGACCACATGCAGGACAAGGCCCATGCCAGCCAGATGCGCGAGGAATTTTTGCGCGCCATGATGGCGGGCTCGGTCGCGGCCGAACTGTGCACCACCGGTCAGGCGGCCGAAGAGGCCTTCATCGGCGCGATGTTCCAGAACCTGGGGCGCATGCTGTGCGAGTTCTACTTTCCTGAAGAGGCCCGGCAGGTGCGCAGCCTGGTGGCCTCGGGGCGCATGGAGGGCGGGGAAGAGGCTGCGTCAGTACAGGTGCTGGGCCTGGGGTTTGAGGATCTGGGAGTGGGCGTGGCGCGCGTCTGGGGTCTGCCCGAAAGCCTGCAGCGCTGCATGCGCAAGCCGCTGGGCTCACCCATGCAGCGCGCGCCCGAGCAGGGGGTGGAGCGCCTGCGCTGGGCGGCCATGGCGGCCAACGAGGTCGCCAGCGCCTTGCTGTTCTGCGAACCTGCTCAGCTGGAGGGGCAGCTCGGCCAAGTGGGCACGCGCTACGCACGCACGCTGGCGCTGTCGGCCGAGGCCATTGCCGAAGCCACCCTGCGTGCGCGCCACAAGCTGGTGGCACTGGCCGAGGCGCTGGACCTGCGCGTGGCACCGGACACACCAGCCGCCCGCCTGCTCAAGCTGCCGTCGGCTGCGGGTGCGTCTGTGGCCCCCGATGACGCGCTGGGCGCCCACGAGTTGCGCGTGAACGAAACCCAGCCCCTGCCTGCCGTGCTGAAGTCCCAGGCCGGAGGGGCGGTGTCGGTGGCGCAGGTCAATGAGGTGCTGGCGGCAGGCATTCAGGACATCACCAACGCCATGGTCGAGAGTTTTCAGCTCAACGACGTACTGCGCATGATCCTGGAGACCATGTTCCGCGCGCTGGGTTTCCGTCGCATGGTGTTTTGCCTGCGCGAGGCCCGCACCGACATGTTGACCGGCCGCTTTGGCCTGGGGGAGGGCAGCGAGGTGGCCGTGCGGGCCCTCAAGGTACCCCTCAAGGCCCAGAGCGACCTGTTTGCCGCCGTGTGCCTGCGCGGTGCAGACACCCTGATCAACGACGCTACCGAGCCCCGCATGCAGGCGCGGCTGCCCGAGTGGTACCGCAAGGGCGTCAATGCACCGTCGTTCCTGCTGCTGCCGCTGCAAATTAGGGGGCAGCCCTTTGCCCTCATCTATGCCGATCAGGCCACACCGGGGGGCATTGTGGTGGATGACAAGGCCCTGGGCCTGCTGCGCACCCTGCGCAACCAGGCCGTGATGGCCTTCCGGCAGGCAGGGTAGTGCCGCTGTTGGCGATCTCTCTGCCGGGGCGTTGGCTGCTCTGACGCCCGGCATCCCCCCGATAATCGGGGAATGGCCGTCGTTTTTGAAAAGCCCACGCTCGTCCAGCGTCTGGCACCCCTGTTCCGGGGCTTTGACCTTCCCCTCCTGTTGCTGGTGCTGATGCTGGCCAGCGCGGGGTTGCTGGCCATGTATTCGTCGGGTTATGACCACGGCACGCGGTTTGTGGACCACGGGCGCAACATGCTGATTGCAGGAGCCATCCTGTTCATGGTGGCCCAGGTGCCCCCCCAGAAAATCATGGCGTGCGCTGTGCCGCTGTACCTGACCGGGGTGGCCCTGCTGGTGGCGGTGGCGCTGTTTGGCATCACCAAAAAAGGGGCCACGCGCTGGATCAACGTGGGTATCGTGATCCAGCCCAGCGAAATCCTCAAGATCGCCATGCCACTGATGCTGGCTTGGTGGTTCCAGAAGCGCGAGGGCACGCTGCGTCCCTTGGACTTTGCGGCGGCGGGCCTGCTGCTGGCGGTTCCGGTGGGCCTGGTCATGAAGCAGCCTGACCTCGGTACCTCGCTGCTGGTGCTGGCGGCGGGGCTCTCGGTGATCTTTTTTGCGGGCCTGTCCTGGAAGCTGATCCTGCCCCCGGTGCTGATTGGCGGTGTGGGCATTGCCACCCTGGTGCTGCTGGGCGACCAGCTGTGCGCGGATGGCGTGCGATGGGTGGTGCTGCACGACTACCAGCAGCAGCGCATCTGCACCTTGCTGGACCCCACCCGCGACCCGCTGGGCAAGGGCTTTCACATCATCCAGGGCATGATCGCCATCGGCTCGGGCGGCCTGTGGGGCAAGGGCTTCATGGCGGGTACTCAGACCCACCTGGAGTTCATCCCCGAGCGCACCACCGATTTCATTTTTGCCGCCTATTCGGAAGAGTTTGGACTGGCGGGCAACTTGTTCCTGCTGGTGAGTTTTCTGCTGCTGGTCTGGCGCGGCCTGGCCATTGCCGCAGGCGCTACTACCTTGTTTGGCCGCCTCATGGGGGGCGCGGTATCTATGATCTTTTTCACCTATGCCTTTGTGAACATGGGCATGGTGAGTGGCATCCTGCCGGTGGTGGGCGTCCCCTTGCCCTTCATCAGCTATGGCGGAACCGCCATGGTGACGCTGGGGCTGGCACTGGGCATCCTGATGTCGGTGGCGCGATCCCAGAAGCAGGAAACCAAGGATCCTCTTCCTGCAGCACTGTAGGGCCTTGTGGGCCTGGTTGCCTGGAACATGCCCTCGGGGTACAAACCGGCTGGCCAACCGTGTTTTGGCCGCTCAGCATCCGGAGGGTTTCCCCATGGCGGCGAAGTTCGAGCTCAAGAAGTCGAAAAACGACAAGTTTGTCTTCAACCTGCTGGCCGCCAACGGTCAGGTCATCCTGACCAGCGAGATGTACGAGTCTCGCGCCAGCGCGCTGGGTGGTATCGAGGCGGTGCGCAAGAACGCTCCGAACGATGGCCGTTTTGGCAGGCTCAGTGCCAAGAACGGAGCGCCATATTTCACCTTGAAGGCCGCCAATGGCCAGGTGATTGGCCAAAGCCAGATGTACTCCGGTGCCAAGGCCCGGGACGCGGGCATCGAGTCGGTGCAGGCCCATGCGGCCGAGGCCGGCCTGGATGACCAGACCGCCGCGTAAGGCTGCGAGGCGGCGCTGACGGGGCGCCAGGGGCAAATAGGGACATGTGGGCTCCACACGGGCAGGGGCTGGTCAGGCGCCTAAAATGCTTCGATGACTTTTCGCTCCACCACTGCCGCGCCCCAGCGTGCGGCCACCAGCCAGCGCATTGATGTTGCCCGTGAACTGCTGCTGACCCCTTTTGGCCTGGACGAAGGCCACCTCGCCCGCGCACTGGCCGAGATCCGCACCCACCAGGTGGACGATGCGGACCTGTACTTCCAGTACACCCGCAGTGAAGGCTGGAGCCTGGAAGAGGGCATCGTCAAGACAGGCTCCTTCAGCATCGACCAGGGCGTGGGGGTGCGTGCTGTCAGTGGCGAGAAGACGGCCTTTGCCTATTCGGACGACATCTCCGAGGCATCGCTGCTGGACGCAGCGCGCACCGTACGGTCTATTTCGTCTATAGCGAACGCAGGCAAAGTGCGGGTAGCTCCTAAAAAGGTAGCATCCAGCCGCAGCCTGTACCCGGGCGTGGACCCGATTGCTTCGCTGGACAGCACGGCCAAGGTGGCGCTGCTGGAGCGGCTGGAGCAGCGCGCCCGGGCCAAGGACCCGCGCGTGGCGCAGGTGATGGCGGGGCTGGCCAGTGAATATGACGTGGTGTTGGTGGCGCGCGCCGATGGCACTCTGGCGGCCGATGTACGACCGCTCGTGCGGCTGTCGGTCACGGTGATTGCCGAGCAGAACGGCCGACGTGAGATGGGCTCTGCTGGCGGCGGTGGCCGTTTTGGTCTCGCCTACTTCGACGACGAGCAAATGGGTAAGTACGTTGACGAGGCCGTGAACGCGGCCCTGGTCAACCTGGAATCGCGTCCCGCTCCAGCGGGGGAGATGACCGTGGTGCTGGGCTCAGGCTGGCCGGGCATCTTGCTTCACGAGGCCATCGGCCACGGGCTGGAAGGCGACTTCAACCGCAAGGGCTCCAGCGCGTTCAGCGGCCGCATTGGCCAGCGCGTGGCTGCCAAGGGTGTCACTGTGCTGGACGACGGCACCATTGCCGACCGCCGAGGTTCGCTGAACGTGGACGACGAAGGCCATGCCAGCCAGCGCAATGTGCTGATCGAGGATGGCATCTTGAAGGGCTACATCCAGGACTCGCTGAACGCACGCCTGATGGGTGTGGAACCCACCGGCAACGGCCGCCGCGAGAGCTATGCGCACATCCCCATGCCGCGCATGACCAACACCTACATGCTGGGCGGCGACAAGGACCCGCAAGAGATCATCGCCAGCATCAAGAAGGGCCTGTACGCCAGCAACTTCGGCGGCGGGCAGGTGGACATCACCTCGGGCAAGTTCGTGTTCTCGGCCAGCGAGGCGTACTGGGTGGAAAACGGCAAGATCCAGTACCCCGTCAAGGGCGCCACCATCATCGGCAGCGGCCCGGAGTCGCTCAAGAAAGTGACCATGATCGGCAACGACATGCGCCTGGACAGCGGCGTGGGCACCTGCGGCAAGGAAGGCCAAAGCGTGCCCGTGGGCGTGGGGCAACCCACGCTGCGCATCGAAGGCCTGACGGTGGGCGGTACGGCCTGAGGGTTGCGTTGGCAGCCTGCCGGCAGACCTGGGGTGGTGCGTGACTTCGCGTTTTCGCCCGCTTTTCGGGGCTTGTACTGCGCGTTGGCCAGCGCACAATGGGTGACACCATGCCTGCCACGAGCCCTAGTCAATTGCTGACGCTCCAGTCGTTTGGAGACATCAGCCGCTTTTTGCGCGAGGGCGTTGCCGATGAGGACTCGCGCCAGCTGCGTGACAGCCTTGGTGCCTTGTCCTCGCAGATCGACGAGGCAGTTAGCATCCGCCGCACCAGCACGGACACCACCGAGATCACGCGCCGTGTGGTGACCTTGTCGCACAGCGCGCGTGAACACCAGCTGTTTTTGACTGGCCTGGGCTCAGCGTGGCACGCGCTGTACGAGTTTGGCGCCTACCAGCGTGCACTGCGGGAGCTGCGCAACGCCATTGCAGACTGGCAACTGATGCTGGAGCGGCGCAGCACCAAAGAAAGCGAAAGCTTTGACCAGTTCGAGCTGCTGGCCTGGCGAACCCTGGGCGAAGCGCTGCTGCTCATTGACATGTACGAGCACCAGAGCAATCCTGCGAGCGACTTGCAAGACGTGCAGCCGCCGCGCAAGCCCTCGGCGTTGCAGCGCTTGCGTGCATGGTTTCGGGGGGGGCGCCGGTGAATCGCTCTGGTCTGGCGCTTTTGGGGTAGGTGGATGTCGTGCATTTGCAACATGCCGAGGGTGCTGAACTGCCGCACTCCTGTGCTACATTGCTTTCCATGCAAGTTCGCAGCGCGTTTTATTTTTGGTTTTTTATCTCGGTCCCCGGCGGATGAGAGGAAAACGCGCAAGCACACACAACCTCCCCATACCAACCGCCGACGCTGCAAAGCCCGGCGGTTTTTGTTTTTCAGCCCTCCCGTTTTTCCATCCACTCCAACCGACTCCACGAGGAAGCAACCATGACGGCCACTACCAATCCCACCAGCGATGCCTGGTACCGCAGCGTCGAGAAAACCAGCCAGACCGACGACGAACGTATCAAGGACATCACCGTGTTGCCTCCTCCCGAGCATCTGATCCGCTTCTTCCCGATCGGCGGCACGCCGGTCGAGACGCTGATCACCCAGACCCGCAAGAACATTCACAACATCATGGCGGGCAAGGACGACCGCCTGCTGGTGGTGATTGGCCCTTGCTCTATCCACGATCCCGCCGCCGCTGTCGAGTACGCCCGCCGCCTGATGGCCGTGCGCACCCAGTACGCTGACACACTCGAAATCGTGATGCGCGTGTACTTCGAAAAGCCACGCACCACCGTGGGCTGGAAGGGGCTCATCAATGACCCTTACCTGGACGAAAGCTACCGCATCGACGAAGGGCTGCGCATTGCGCGCCAGCTGCTCATCGAGATCAACCGCCTGGGCATGCCTGCCGGCAGCGAGTTCCTGGACGTGATTTCGCCCCAGTACATCGGCGACCTGATCAGCTGGGGCGCGATTGGCGCGCGCACCACCGAAAGCCAGGTGCATCGCGAGCTGGCCTCCGGCATCTCGGCCCCCATCGGCTTCAAGAATGGCACGGACGGCAACATCCGCATCGCCACCGACGCCATCCAGTCGGCCAGCCGGGGCCACCACTTCCTGTCGGTGCACAAGAACGGCCAGGTCGCCATCGTGAACACCAAGGGCAACAAGGACTGCCATGTGATTTTGCGCGGCGGCAAGACGCCCAACTACGACGCTGCCAGTGTGGCCGCGGCTTGCAAAGACCTCGAAGCCGCCAAGCTGCCCGTCACATTGATGGTGGACTGCAGCCATGCCAACAGCAGCAAGCAGCACGAAAAGCAGCTGGACGTGGCCCGCGATGTGGCGGCCCAGGTGGCGGGCGGTTCGCGCAGCGTGTTCGGCCTGATGATCGAAAGCCACCTGACGGCAGGCGCCCAGAAGTTCACACCCGGCAAGGACGATCCTTCGGCACTCGAATACGGCAAGAGCATCACCGACGCCTGCCTGGGCTGGGACGCTTCGCTGCAGGCGCTGGCTGAGCTGTCGGACGCCGTCAAGGCACGCCGTGTCCGCTGATCGCTGGCTTCATTGCAAGGTCTAAACTGGGGGCGCTTGCTGCGCGCACTTTGCGTGCAGCAGCGGTCACCAGTCACCGCAACAACACAGAAAGGCGATCCATCATGCACAGCGAAGTGTCGGTCAAGTTGGCCGCGAACCAGGAATACCGTTTTGATCTGGAGGGCGCCGAGCCCATGGCCCATGAGGCGGGGCGGCGCTGGCTCGACGATCAGTTCATCGCGCTGGACTGCGAGCCTCTGCGCGCCAGCGGCAAGGTGCTGCTGGCCGACAAGGTGCTGACCGTGGCCCGCGCCGCCGGTGTGGCGCTGATGCAAGACCCCACCTGGTCCCGCGACTTTGCGCGTGCCGCTAGCGCCGCACTCGCCAAGCCCATCGTGCGGGTGGACGTGCCAGGCATGGCGGTCACGTTTTGAACGCCATTTGATAAAAATTGGCTGCTAGCGATAGTGGAATATGCGCCAGCAGCTATTATTTTTGTAGTGCCTGCAGCAGCTTGGCGTGGATGCCGCCAAAGCCGCCATTGCTCAGGCACACCACATGGTCGCCCGGGCGTGCGGCCTGGGTGACCTGGGCCACCAGCGTATCGATGTCCGGGGCCGTCTGCGCGCGCTGGCCGGGTCCGACGCCCAGCGGTGCCAGCGCCTGCGCAGCATCCCAGTCCAGACCCGCCGTGTGGCAAAAGGCCAGATCGGCGGGCTCCAGCGCCCAGGGCAATTGGCTTTTCATCGCGCCCAGCTTCATGGTGTTGCTGCGGGGCTCGAACACCGCCAGGATGCGTGCGCCGGCGCCTAAAGTGCGGCGCAGGCCGTCCAGCGTGGTGCGCAAGGCGGTAGGGTGGTGGGCAAAGTCGTCGTAGACGGCCACGCCGCCCACCGTGCCACGCAATTCCATGCGCCGCTTGACGTTCTGAAAACTGTTCAGAGCGGCCGCGGCCTGTGCGGGCGCCACGCCCACGTGGTGGGCCGCCGCGATGGCCGCCAGCGCATTGAGCTGGTTGTGCACGCCGGTCAGTGTCCATTCCACGCGCGCCACGGTTTGCCCTTGGTGCACCACGTCAAAAGCCTGCGGGTCACCCACGGCGTGAAAGTCGCTGACGGCAGCGCCAAAGCTGGTCATCTCGCTCCAGCAGCCGGTGTGTAGCACGCGGGCCAGGCTTTCTTCCAGTCCATTGACTACCACGCGCCCCGACGGAGGAACCGTGCGCACCAGATGGTGGAACTGGCGCTCGATGGCCGCTAGGTCGTCAAAGATGTCTGCGTGGTCGAACTCCAGGTTGTTCAGCACGGCGGTGCGGGGCCGGTAGTGCACGAACTTGCTGCGCTTGTCGAAAAAGGCGGTGTCGTATTCGTCGGCCTCGATCACGAACAGCGGTGCGGCGCCGAGCGGCGTGGCGGCTGGCGCGGGGCGCTGCGCAGCGCCCAGGCGTGCGGACACGCCAAAGTTCAGCGGCACGCCGCCGATCAGAAAGCCCGGTTGCTGCCCGGAAGACTCCAGAATCCACGCCAGCATCGATGTGGTGGTGGTCTTGCCATGGGTCCCAGCCACGGCCAGCACATGGCGGCCCTGCAACACGTGCTCGGCCAGCCATTGGGGCCCGCTGGTGTAGGGCAGTCCGGCGTCCAGAATGGCTTCCATCAGCGGAAACTTGGGGGACCCATCGGCCAGCCTAGCGCGGCTCACGACGTTGCCCACCACAAACATGTCGGGCTGGAGCGCGAGCTGGTCGGCGCCGAAGCCTTCGATCAGGTCGATGCCCAACGCGCGGAGCTGGTCGCTCATTGGGGGATAGACCCCGGCGTCGCAGCCCGTCACTTTGTGGCCCGCCTCGCGCGCAAGGGCCGCCAAGCCTCCCATGAACGTGCCGCAGATGCCCAGTATGTGTATATGCATGGGCGCTGATTCTAAAGCCGGGGTTCTGCGCACTGTTCAAAGCAAAAGTGGCAGCTGGCGCCTGTTCCATCTGCCTGAGCTGCTCTCAAAACAATAGTCTTTCGAGGTGGCGGTTGTCGGGGTTGCCAGGGGTGTCTGAGGGGCATCGCCCGTGCTGTCATGGCTTCGCGCCACAATGCAGGGTCCTTAGTTGCCTCTGTCTGCCATGCACACACCTTTGAGCGAAGAAATCGCCCACACCACGGCCCGCCTGGTGGTGGAAGAAGGGCTGGAATGGGGCCCCGCCAAGCGCCGTGCGCTGCGGCAGATGGGTTTGCCGGCCCGTACCCCGCTGCCGGACAACGACCTGGTGGAAGAGGCTGTGCGCGAGTACATCCAGCTCTTCTGTGCTGACACCCAGCCGCGCGAGTTGCGGGCGCTGCGCCAGCTGGCCCTGGTGTGGATGGAGCGCATGGCGGCTTTCCGGCCGCATCTGGCGGGTGCGGTGTGGCACGGAACGGCCACACGTCTGTCGGATATTTACCTGCAGTTGTTCTGCGATGACCCCAAATCGGCAGAGATCGCTCTGATCGATCATCATGTGGACTACGAACCCCGCACGGTCACTGGTTTCCACGGTGAATCGGTGGAGGCATTGAGTCTTGGCAGCAAATTGCCTGAACTCAACGAAATGATCGGCGTGCACCTGCTGATTTACGACCTTGACGACATGCGGGGTGCGCTCCGGCCCGACAGCAAGGGCCGAACCCCGCGTGGTGACATTACGGCAGTGCGCCGCTTGCTTCAAGAAAACACGACCCCATGACCCAGCCTGCTGAATCCCCCGAACCTGTGACTCCTGGCGACGTTGCGCCCACTGCCGCTCGCAGGCGCTTTTTGTATGCCGGGGTGGCTGGTGCCGCCGCTTTGGGGGGCGCAGGCCTGGCGTGGTGGAAGTTTCAGCCCCACGCCGTGGAGCAAGGGGCCGAGCAGGCGCTGTGGGACCTGGAGTTTGAAACACCTGCCGGGAGTACCTTGGCCATGAAGTCATTGGCAGGCAAGCCGTTGCTGCTCAATTTCTGGGCCACCTGGTGCCCGCCTTGTGTGGAAGAGTTGCCCATGCTCAACGCCTTCTATCGCGAACAATCTGCCAAAGGCTGGCAAGTGCTGGGTTTGGCCATTGACCAGCCGTCAGCGGTACGCAAGTTTCTGACGCGTATCCCGCTGGATTTCCCTGTGGGACTGGCGGGACTGGGTGGCACGGATCTGGGCCGGTCGCTGGGCAACCTGACGGGAGGCCTGCCTTTCACCGTGGTCCTTGGTGGGGAGGGAAAGGTGCTGCATCGTAAAATGGGGCAAGTGACCACCCAGGACTTGCAGCTTTGGGCAGGTATGGGCTGAGGGTTCGCGTCGAAAAGCAGCCCCCTTTCAGACCTTCTGGGTGCGTCTTTCTCTCTGGGAGATGGCAATTCCCATGCCGAAGTTCATGAAAAATGGGTGTGGAAGACTGCGATAGGGTGAAATTGGAGTAAATTCGCGCCCTATTCAGTTTTATAGCCGTTGGAGCTTCCATGGATCTGCGAAAACTCAAAACCCTCATCGATCTCGTGTCCGAGTCGAACGTGTCCGAACTCGAAATTACCGAGGCCGAGGGCAAAGTCCGCATCGTCAAGAGCGGTGGTGCCGTGGTTCAGCAGTATGTGCCCGCCCCGGTTGCAGCTCCTGCCGCTGCGCCTGCTGCCGCGCCGGTAGCGGAATTGCCCGCACCCCCTGCGGCCGCCGCACCCACCGGCCACATCGTCAAGTCGCCCATGGTGGGCACCTTCTACCGCTCGTCCAGCCCTGGCGCCAAGGCTTTTGTCGAAGTGGGCAGCCAGGTCAAGGAAGGCGAGACCATCTGCATCATCGAGGCCATGAAGATCCTCAACGAGATCGAAGCCGACAAGTCGGGCACCGTCACCCGCATCCTGGGCGAGAACGGCCAAGCCGTGGAATACGGACAGCCGCTGTTCGTCATCGAATAAGGCGCTCATGTTCAAGAAGATTCTTGTTGCGAATCGCGGAGAGATTGCTCTCCGTATCCAGCGCGCTTGCCATGAGCTGGGCGTGAAGGCCGTCATGGTCTATTCCGAGGCCGACCGCGACGCCAAGTATGTCAAGCTGGCCGAAGAGGCCGTTTGCATCGGCCCAGCGCCTTCGCCGCTGTCCTACCTCAACATGCCCGCCATCATCTCGGCGGCCGAGGTGACCGACGCCGAGGCCATTCACCCCGGCTATGGCTTCCTGTCCGAGAACGCCGACTTTGCCGAGCGCGTCGAAAAGAGTGGTTTTCAGTTCATCGGCCCCACGCCCGAGTCGATCCGTATCATGGGCGACAAGGTGTCCGCCAAGCAGGCCATGATCCGCGCGGGCGTGCCCTGCGTGCCGGGTTCTGAGGGCGAGTTGCCCGACGACCCGGTGCAGATCCGCCGCATCGCCAAGGCCGTGGGCTACCCGGTGATCATCAAGGCCGCAGGCGGCGGCGGTGGCCGTGGCATGCGCGTGGTCCACACCGAGGCCGCACTGGTCAATGCCGTGCAGATGACCAAGGCCGAGGCGGGTGCCGCGTTTGGCAATCCTGCGGTGTATATGGAGAAGTTCCTCCAGAACCCGCGCCACATCGAAATCCAGATCCTGGCCGACAAGCACCGCAATGCGGTGTATTTGGGCGAGCGCGACTGCTCCATGCAACGCCGCCACCAGAAGGTCATCGAAGAGGCTCCAGCCCCCGGCATCCCCCGCAAACTGATCGAGAAGATCGGCGAGCGCTGCGTGGCCGCGTGCAAGAAGATCGGCTACCGGGGTGCGGGCACGTTCGAGTTCCTGTACGAAAACGGCGAGTTCTACTTCATCGAGATGAACACCCGTGTGCAAGTGGAACACCCCGTCACCGAGTGGATCACCGGCGTGGACATCGTGAAGACGCAGATCATGGTCGCGGCGGGCGAGAAGCTGCCGTTCACCCAGCGCCAGATCGAAATCCGTGGCCACGCCATCGAGTGCCGGGTGAACGCGGAAGACCCGTACAAGTTCATCCCTTCGCCCGGGCGCATTACCACCTGGCATCCACCAGGTGGCCCCGGCGTGCGCGTGGACTCGCATGCCTACACCAACTACTTCGTGCCACCCAACTACGACTCGATGATCGGCAAGATCATCGTGCACGGCGACACGCGCGAGCAGGCGCTGGCCCGCATGCGCACTGCCCTGTCCGAGACGGTGATCGAAGGCATCAACACCAATGTGCCGCTGCACCGCGAGCTGATGGTGGACGCCAAGTTCATGGCGGGCGGCACCAACATCCACTACCTGGAAGAGTGGCTGTCGCAGCACAAACGCTGAGCTGGCACGCAGCAGGTCATTCACATGCTGGCTCCTGGCAACGGGTGCCAGCATTTCACTTTTTCTGAGAGATGCCTATGTTTGAGCTGAGTCTGATGTGCCCCGAGGACCGGATTGAAGCGGTCAGCGATGCGCTGGACGCGCTGGATGCGCTGTCCGTGTCGGTAGAAGACGCCGATGCCCAGACCGACGCTGAACAGGCGCTGTTTGGCGAGCCTGGCATGCCTCCGCCCAAGGATGGCTGGCAACGCAGCCGCGTGGTGGCCTTGTTCCCCTCCGAGGTGGCAGCCCGTGAAGCGCAGCAGTTGCTGGTGGTGCAGGACTTTTTTGTGGGCTGCCAGGTGCTGGGTGTCACCCAGGTGCCCGAGCAGGACTGGGTGCGGCTGACGCAGTCGCAATTTGCGCCGGTGGACATCACCCCGGATTTCTGGATCGTGCCTACCTGGCATGAGTTGCCCGCCCAGGCAGTGCGGAGCATCCGGCTGGACCCCGGCTTGGCGTTTGGCACGGGCACCCACCCCACCACCCGCATGTGTCTGCGCTGGATTGCGCGCCATGGTGCAACGCAACCTGAGCAGGGCAACCTGCTGGGGCGCGTGCTGGACTACGGGTGTGGCTCCGGCATCCTCGCCATCGGTGCTGCCAAGTTCGGTGCCACGGACATTGATGCGGTGGATATCGACCCGGCTGCCGTGGAGTCCACGGTGCAAAATGCCCAGGCCAATCAGGTCACGCTGAAAGCGGGCCTGCCCGACAAGGCGCAAGGCGAATACCAGACCGTGCTGGCCAATATCCTGGCCACTCCGTTGCGTGTATTGGCCCCACTGCTGTGCAGCTATGTGGCTGTGGGTGGGAATCTGGTTTTGGCAGGCATTCTGGAGCGCCAGGCGGATGAGCTCAAGGAGACCTACGCGCCCTGGCTGCCGCTGGAAGTGGCGGATGCCGAAGATGGCTGGATCTTGATGACTGCGCGCCGCTAAAGGTGCGCGAGGGCCGTTCTGGCAGCCGTGGCATGGCCTCTACAATCGCTCGCTGATGAGCCAGATCACCCGCTGCCCGTCCTGCGCTACCACCTTCAAGGTTGTGGCGGACCAATTGCGCATCTCTGAAGGATGGGTGCGCTGCGGCCAATGCAAGGAGGTATTCGATGCCTCGGCCCATTTGCTGCCTGTGGCACCGGCTGCGCTACTGCCCGATGTATCGCTCACGGACCTGCGCGCACCCACTGCGCCCATAGCGCGCAAGCCGGATGCACTGGGAGCCTGGGGTGGAGGCAAGTCGCCCACCGGTACCCCGCCTGCCCCGCAGGATGTGGACAAGGCAGGCACTCCCGCCATCCGCAGTGCTTCAACCTCCGCCACCGAGGTTGCCGCAACCGCCGCCATGGACGCATTTCCGTATGGCATGGACAGTGATGTACCTGCTGCTCCGGTGCTCGATATTCCCAGTCCTGCGGTACCTGCTTTTCTTACTGCCGCGGCTCGCACGGAAGTCTCGTCGGATGTCTTGGGCGAGGAGGTCGCCGCGCCGTTTGCATGGAGAGCCCACAGTGCATCGCGGACTGCGACAGCGGCGGAGGCTGGGGCATCGCCATCCGTCACAGCGCCTGCTGATGCTCCAGAGCCGGTGGTGATACCGGACACGGCGCTCCGCTTGGATGGTCTCTCCCCTGCCGTTCATGTGGCCAGGCAAGAGCATTCCGCCGTCACGATGCCATCCGACGTGGCGCAGGATGTCGCTGATGGACGCGGCAGTTTGTTTGGTGGAGCTGTGCCACCGGTTCCTGCGTCCCCCAGCCTGGCAGGCTATGAACTGCCGTTTGCCGAACTTCGCGATTCCGAGGTAGCGCTGAACGCAACCATGGATGTGGATGCCACAGAGCAGCGCGCGAGTCACTCAGCAGAGCTTGCACAGCCTCCGGTAGCGCCTGTTGCTCTCGCTCCGTCATCCGATACCGGTGCTGGACTTTTAGACGGTGCTCAGAAATCTGAGCCTGCGTCGCCCGTTGCTGTGCCCACCCCGCCTGCGCCCGCGTTGCCTTCTGTGGACTTTGTGTCGAAGGAGGTTGCGCCAGAGGCTCCGGCGATGGAGTTGGTGAAGGACGATTCGCATGCCGCCATCCTGCAGGCGCGCCCCAGACCCGCTGTTGACGACGACGATGAGGCCAACAACCAGGCGTCAGACCCCGAGGTCAGTTTTGTGGTGGCTGCGCGCCGCAAGGCGTTTTGGCGCAAGCCGGTCGTGCGGATGGTTTTGTGGCTGGGGTTCATCGTCTCCTTGCTGGGGCTGGCTTTGCAGATTGCGGTGCAGGAGCGTGACCGCATTGCAGCCCTGGATGTGCGTACCCGGCCCTGGTTGGTGAAACTGTGCGAGCCTTTGCGCTGCGAACTTGCCCCTGTGCGCCAGATTGCCGATGTGGTCATCGACAGTTCTTCTTTCAACAAAGCCCGGGGTGACAGTTACCAACTAGCGCTGACGATGAAGAGCACTGCCACCATTCCACTGGCCATGCCTGCGGTGGAGCTGACCCTGACCGATGCGCAGGATCAGGCCGTATTGCGGCGGGTTCTGCTGCCTACCGACATGGCCGCTCCAGCGGAGCTGCCCGCGAAAGGTGAGTGGGGCACCTCGGTGTCGGTGCTCGTGACCACCGGCGGTGCGCGCGTGGCGGGCTACCGGCTGCTTGCGTTCTATCCCTGATTTTTCTCCCAACAACTTACCGAGTTTCACTATCTATGGCTGCCCTCATTTGTGGTTCCCTGGCGTTCGACACCATCATGACTTTCGAGGGGCGTTTTGCGGAGCAGATCCTGCCGGATCAGCTCCATATCCTGAATGTGTCCTTCCTTGTCCCGTCGTTGCGCCGCGACTTCGGGGGGTGTGCTGGCAACATTGCTTACAGCCTCAAGCTGCTCGGTGGGGAGCCGTTGCCCATGGCCATGTTGGGCAGTGACGGTGCTGACTATCTGCAGCGACTGCAGTCGCTGGGTATCAGCGCCCGACACGTCGGGCAGGTGCAGGACACCTACACCGCGCAGGCGATGATCATGACGGACCGTGACAACAACCAGATCACGGCTTTCCATCCTGGCGCCATGATGCAGGCCCATGCCAATCGAATTGGTGCAGACAACAGTGTCAGCGCGGGGATCATCGCGCCGGACGGGCGTGACGCGATGTTGGAGCATGCGGCCCAGTTCGTGGCGGCGGGTATCCCGTTTGTGTTCGATCCAGGTCAGGGCTTGCCCATGTTCAATGGGCAGGAGTTGGCGCAGTTCATCGACCAGGCCACCTGGGTCACCGTCAATGACTATGAGGGGAAGATGCTCTGCGACCGCACCGGCTGGTCTTTGGCCGATATCTCCCGCAAGGTGCAGGGGCTGGTGGTGACGCTGGGCGCAGAGGGCTGCGAGGTCTGGGTGGATGGTGAAAAAACCCATGTACCCTCTGTGGCGCCTGCAGCGGTGGTGGACCCCACGGGTTGCGGCGATGCCTGGCGCGGCGCGCTGCTGTTTGGTCTGGAAAAGGGCTGGTCCCTCGTGCGTTGTGCGGAGCTGGGCAACCGGGTTGGCGCTCTCAAGATCGCGCAACGTGGCCCACAGAACTACACGCTGGATTTCGATCCGTTGGGTTAATCCTCCGAGCCAGTGTCGTCTGCGTTGCGCTGCCCAGTGCTGTACAACGCAGCTTGCTTGCCAGGTAGCTCTTGGGAGTGCCCAGACCTGCATACAGACGAAAAAAAACCCGGTGCGTTTGCACCGGGTTGAGCGCGTGGCGCGCCAGGATCAGGGCTTGTTGCCCGTAGGGAAAGGCCAGGCTGCCTGAGGGTTCAGCGTGGTTTGTGCTGCAGGGGCAGCGGCCGCAGGGGCAGGCGCCTTGGGGGCCTTCTTGGCCGGGGCAGCTTTCTTTGCGGGGGCTGCCTTGGCAGGTGCTGCGGCCTTCTTGGCTACTGCGGCCTTCTTGGCGGGAGCGGCTTTCTTTGCCGGTGCTGCTGCCTTCTTGGCGGGTGCAGCCTTCTTCGCAGCTACGGCCTTCTTGGCAGGAGCGGCTTTCTTTGCCGGTGCTGCTGCCTTCTTGGCGGGTGCAGCCTTCTTCGCAGCTACAGCCTTCTTGGCAGGAGCGGCTTTCTTTGCCGGTGCTGCTGCCTTCTTGGCAGGTGCAGCCTTCTTGGCGGCTACGGGTTTGGCCGTTGCAGCCTTTTTCGCGGGAGCAGCCTTCTTAGCGGCCGGTTTTTTCGCAGTTGCCATCATGTTCTCCTTGGGTCAATTTGCAAAGAGCACTTCCTGTCTGCAGTGGACAGAGAGCGATCCATGGAGATGGATGAAAACTCCATCTCCATGAACACGGGAACGCCCCGCAGGGCAGCGCTCTGCGGCGCTGTCGTTGCTGGGCGTGGTGTAAAAATCCATGGTGGTGTGGCCTGCAAAAAAGGCGCTAGTCCCAGGACAGCGCACCACCGGACTGGTATTCAATAACCCGGGTCTCGAAGAAGTTGCGCTCCTTCTTGAGATCGATCATCTCGCTCATCCACGGGAACGGGTTCTCTTCATTGGGGAACAGCGTCTCCAACCCGATCTGCGTGGCACGGCGGTTGGCGATGTAGCGCAGGTAGCCCTTGAACATGGAAGCATTCATGCCCAGCACGCCACGGGGCATGGTGTCTTCGGCGTAGCGGTACTCCAACTCGACGGCCTTGAGGAACAGTGCCTTGATCTCGGCCTTGAACTCTGCGGTCCACAGGTGGGGGTTTTCGAGCTTGAGCTGATTGATCAAGTCGATGCCGAAATTGCAGTGCATCGACTCATCGCGCAGGATGTATTGGTACTGCTCAGCAGCGCCGGTCATCTTGTTCTGGCGACCCAATGCCAGGATCTGCGTGAAGCCCACGTAAAAGAACAGGCCTTCCATCAGGCACGCGAAAACGATCAGCGACTTGAGCAGGGTCTGGTCGGTCTCGGGAGTGCCGGTTTTGAAAGACGGATCCATGATCGCTTCGATGAAGGGGATCAGGAATTCGTCCTTGTCGCGGATCGACTGGACTTCGTTGTAGGCGTTGAAGATTTCGCTTTCATCCAGACCCAGCGATTCGACGATGTACTGATACGCGTGGGTGTGGATCGCTTCTTCGAACGCCTGGCGCAGCAGGAATTGGCGGCACTCAGGGGCCGTGATGTGGCGGTACGTGCCCAGCACGATGTTGTTGGCGGCCAGCGAATCGGCGGTGACGAAGAAGCCCAGGTTGCGCTTGATGATGCGGCGCTCGTCTTCGGTCAGGCCGTTGGGGTCCTTCCACAACGCGATGTCACGCGTCATGTTCACCTCTTGGGGCATCCAGTGGTTGGCGCAAGTGGCGAGGTATTTTTCCCACGCCCACTTGTACTTGAAAGGCACCAGCTGGTTGACGTCGGTCTGGCCGTTGATGATGCGCTTGTCGGCAGCGTTCACACGGCGGTGTGCTGCTGCGGCGACGGGTGTGGTGGTGGCGCTTGCTGCTGGGGCCGAGGCGCTCAAAGGCTGCAGCGAAGGCGTCTGGAAAGCGAGAGGCGGTTGTCCCACCTGGCGGTTGTTGGGCAGACCGCCGTCCAGTTGATTTTGCGATGAGGGCTTGACTTCTTCGTCCCAGGTCAACATAGATTTTCCAGTGTTCGGATTATGAAAGCAGTGCTGCGAAAAGGAAAGCACTGAAGCGTTGTGCAGCAAGGTTTTGTTGCTTCACAGCACCGGAGCAACGCCTCGGGCGAGCCCGAGGCGTTGCTGGCAAAGTGCTTACTGGCAGGCCTCGCAGCCAGGATCGTCGATGGCGCAGAACTTGACGTCCGTGGCTGGCACAGCTGCAGCCTGCTGAGAGGCCGTTGCGGCAGCGGCTTCCAGCGGGTTTTGCTTGGCCGCTGCGGTGGCTGGAGCTGCCGATGCGCCGCTGTCATTGCCCGATGACACTGCATTGAGCTGGCGTGTGTTCACGGTGCTCATTTCGACGTGCGTAGCGCTTTGGGTGCGCAGGTAGTAGGTGGTCTTGAGACCCCGGATCCAGGCCAGCTTGTAGGTGTCGTCGAGCTTCTTGCCCGACGCGCCGGCCATGTAGATGTTGAGGCTCTGAGCCTGATCGATCCACTTCTGGCGGCGTGATGCGGCTTCCACCAGCCACTGGGGTTCGACTTCGAAGGCTGTGGAGTAGAGCGCCTTGATGTCCTGGGGCACGCGGTCGATGGGGTGCAGCGAACCTTTGAAGTGCTTGAGGTCCATGATCATCACGTCATCCCACAGGCCCAGGCGCTTGAGGTCACGCACCAGGCCGCCGTTGATGACCGTGAACTCGCCCGACAGGTTGGACTTGACCGATAGGTTGCCGAACGAAGGCTCGATCGAGGCATCGACGCCAATGATGTTCGAGATGGTGGCCGTGGGGGCAATGGCGACGCAGTTGGAGTTGCGCATGCCGTCCAGTGCAATCTTCTTGCGCAGGGCATCCCAGTCCAGCGTGGACGAGCGGTCCACTTCCACATACCCGCCACGGGCCTGCGAGAGCATGTCCAGCGTGTCGAAAGGCAGGATACCGCGATCCCACAGCGAGCCCTTATAGCTCGAGTACTTGCCGCGCTCTTTGGCCAGCTCGGTGGACGCCCAATAGGCGTAGTAGCAGATGGCTTCCATCGACTTGTCGGCAAATTCCACCGCCTCTTGCGAGGCGTAAGGAATGCGCAGCGCGTACAGGCTGTCCTGGAAAGCCATCACGCCCAGACCCACGGGGCGGTGGCGCAGGTTGGAGTCGCGGGCCTTGTTGACTGCGTAGTAGTTGATGTCGATCACGTTATCCAGCATGCGCATGGCCACGGTGATGGTCTTCTTGAGCTTGTCGTGGTCGATCTGGCCGTTCTTGATGTGCTGCAGCAGGTTCACCGAGCCGAGGTTGCACACGGCAGTTTCGGTGTCGCTGGTGTTGAGCGTGATCTCGGTGCACAGATTAGACGAATGCACCACACCGGCGTGCTGTTGGGGCGAGCGCACATTGCAGGCATCCTTGAACGTGATCCAGGGATGGCCAGTCTCGAACAGCATGGTGAGAATCTTGCGCCAGAGGTCCGAGGCCTGGACGGTCTTGGCGGGCTTGATCTCGCCGCGTGCGGCCTTTTCTTCGTAGGCCACATAGGCCTTTTCAAAGTCGGCGCCAAACAGATCATGCAGGTCGGGCACGTTAGAAGGGGAGAACAGCGTCCAGGTGCCCTTTTCCATCACGCGGCGCATGAACAGGTCAGGGATCCAGTTGGCCGTGTTCATGTCGTGCGTGCGGCGGCGATCGTCGCCGGTGTTCTTGCGCAGTTCCAGGAACTCTTCGATGTCCAGGTGCCAGGTTTCCAGGTAGGTGCAGACGGCGCCCTTGCGCTTGCCGCCCTGGTTCACGGCCACGGCCGTGTCGTTGACCACCTTGAGGAATGGCACCACGCCCTGCGATTCGCCGTTGGTGCCCTTGATGTGCGAGCCCAGGGCGCGCACGCGGGTCCAGTCGTTGCCCAGGCCTCCGGCAAACTTGGACAACAAGGCGTTTTCCTTGATCGACTCGTAAATGCCATCGAGGTCGTCGGGCACCGTGGTCAGGTAGCAGCTCGACAGCTGCGAGCGCAGCGTGCCGCTGTTGAACAGCGTGGGGGTGGACGACATGAAATCGAACGACGAGAGCACTTCATAGAACTCGATGGCCCGGGCTTCGCGGTCGGTTTCGTTGAGCGCCAGGCCCATGGCCACGCGCATGAAGAAGGCTTGGGGCAGCTCGATGCGGGTCTTCTTGACGTGCAGGAAGTAGCGGTCGTACAGCGTCTGCAGGCCCAGGTAGTCGAACTGCAGGTCGCGCTCGGCCTTGAGCGCGGCGCCCAGGCGGTTCAGGTCGTATTGCTTGAGCAGGCGCTCGTCCAGCAGCTCGTTGTCCACCCCCTTCTGAATGAAGGTGGGGAAATAGTCCTTGTAGGCCTGGCCCATGTTGCTCTGGGCTACGTCACGCCCCAGCACCTCGCGCACGATGGTGTGCAGCAGCAGGCGGGCCGTGGCGTAGGTGTAGTCAGGATCTTTTTCGATCAGGGTGCGGGCCGCCAGAATGGACGCCTTGTAGACCTCGTCCATGGGAACGCCGTCATACAGGTTGCGCATGGTCTCTGCGACGATGGGGGCTGCCTGGATGTCGGCGCCCAGGTTGGCGCAGGCCGACTCGATCAAGGCGTGCAGGCGCAGGATGTCCAGCTGCACGCGTTGGCCGTTGTCGATCACGTGCAGCACCGGGGTGGCGGGTGCTAGCTGTTCCAGGTGGTGAGCGCGCTCCTGCGTGCGGCGCTCGCGGTACAGCACGTAGGCACGGGCGACTTCATGGTGCTCGCCGCGCATCAGGCCCAGCTCGACCTGGTCCTGCACATCTTCAATGTGGAAGGTGCCGCCGCCAGGACGCGAGCGCATGAGGGCGCGGACCACGTTCTGGGTGAGCGTGTCCACTACCTCACGCACGCTGGCAGAGGCAGCGCCCTGCGTGCCGTGCACTGCCAGAAACGCCTTCATCATCGCCACCGCAATTTTTTGGGGCTCGAACGGCACCACCGCGCCGTTGCGGCGAATGATCTGGTAATGCGTGAGCGGGTGCCCGGAAGCTGCGGCCGCCGCAGCGTGCGTGGCGGCATCCGCAGAGGCGGTGGGCGATGGGGAAGGCGTGTTCAAAGCAGCTTGCATGGGGGTCCTCTTCTGTGGGCTGTCTGGGGTGGGCGTGCGGCCTGGAGTGCCGCCGCAGTGTGTGGGTGCTGCACCGGACTTCAGTCTGGTGCACACTATATATGGTGTGTCGAGGCGGTTCAAGACACTACCGGTAGTGTACCGCCGGAATGAGTCCCCAAAACCGAAACAGCATGTTCTCAACCCCGTTGCGTACGCAACCGGTGCCTGTGGCGAGCCCTTGTGAATGCGATGTGGGCGATGCAAAACCGTGCAGTGGCGTACCTTGGCGGCGGATTTCCTGCGCCAGGCCGCGCAGCGCTTGGCTGCAAAAATATGTGCAAGCGCACAAAGAAAAAAATGTCTTGATGCGCCCGTACGACAGTGAAAGTGCGGCGTCAGCGAAGCTGCAAGGGGTCCGCCCGCGTGTTCAGCGGGAATCGCTGCGCGGGCCAGTCCAACGCCCCTTGCAGTCGTGGCCAGTCAAAGCCCGGGCCTGGGTCCAACTTACGTCCCGGGGCAATGTGTTCATGCCCTGCGATGTGCTCGATGGGATAGCGCAGCGCAATGTCCTGGCAGACCCTGGCCAGGGTTTCGTACTGTGCCGACCCGAAGTGCAGGCCCTCCAGGCCTTCCAGTTCAATGCCGATGGAATCGTCGTTGCACTGGCTTCTCCCCCGGTAGAACGATTGCCCGGCATGCCAGGCGCGCAGGTCACAATCCACAAACTGCCACAGCACCCCGGTGCGCTCGATAAAAAAATGCGCGGACACCTGCAATCCGCGGATGCCCTGGTAGTAGGGGTGCGCATCCCAGTCCAGGGTGTTGGTGAACAGCTGTTGCACGGCACCGCCGCCGTATTCGCCCGGCGGCAGGCTGATGGAATGCACCACGATCAGATCGACTTGCGAGGTCTGTACCGGGCGCGGCCCGTGGTTCGGAGATGCGAGCCGCTGAGCGGTCCTGTACCAGCCGCCCTCCCAGGGCGCCATGTCTGCCGCTGGTGCACCGTCAGCCCAGTTCGTCATGCGGGTCCTGGTCATTGGGCACGGCGATGTTCAGACGGGCGATGCGGTAGCGAATCTGGCGCAGGCTGATGCCCAGGCGTGCGGCTGTGGCGGTACGGTTGAACCCGGCTTCTTTCAGCGCGCGGATCAGGATCTCCCGCTCCTGCTGGTCCAACCAGGCCTGCAGGTCGCTGGGCAGTGGCACCGTGCAGCCGTTGGCCAGGGGCTGAGGGCCTTGGCCTGTGTCTGCAGACGTCGAAGCGTGGGGCCCGGCAGAGAAGGCGGCGGACACCGCCGATCCCTCGGGCGCTGGCACAAGCGTGGACGGTGCCGGGCGTGCCATCTGCACATCTGACGCGCCGCTTGGCGCATCCACCTGCAACTCGTCCCCGTCGCTCAATGCCACGGCGCGGTGCAGCAGATTTTCCAGCTCGCGGACATTTCCGGTCAGCGGGTGGGCGGCAATGGCGTTCAGTGCCCGGTCGGTGAGTTGGGGCACCGGCATGCCCGACTCGTTGGCAATGCGGGTGAGCAGCGCTGCGCACAGTGCGGGCAGGTCCTCGCGGCGCTCGCGCAGCGGCGGGATGACGATCTCGATCACATTGAGCCGGTAGTACAGGTCCTGGCGGAACCGGCCGGCCTGCACATCGGCCGCCAGATCGCGGTGGGTGGCGCTCACAATGCGCACATCCACCGTCTCTTCCTGGGTGGAGCCGAGTGGCCGCACGCTGCGCTCCTGGATGGCGCGCAGCAGCTTGGACTGCATGGCCAGCGGCAGGTCGCCGATTTCGTCGAGGAACAATGTGCCCCCGCGTGCGGCCTGGAAGTAGCCGTCGCGGTCTTGCGACGCGCCGGTGTAGGAGCCCTTGCGGGCACCAAAAAATTCAGCTTCCAGCAGGTTCTCGGGGATGGCCCCGCAGTTCACGGCGACCAGGGGCCCGTCAGCACGCTGGCTGCTGGCATGCAGGGCTTGGGCCACCAGCTCCTTGCCCGTGCCCGACTCGCCATGGATCAGCACCGGCGCCATGCCACGCGATACCTTGGCCACGCGCTGTTTGACGTTGCGGATGGCGTCGGACTCGCCCACGAGGCGGTCCAGGGCGGCGTTGGCATTGCCGAATTCGCCGGTCGCCGCCGCTGCATTGGTAGACCGGCTGGAGCCGTTGTTGCGTGCCGCACGCGGCGGTGGAACCCCGCCCGTGCCCTGGATGGCTGAGGCCACCACCGAGCGGAACTGCTTGAGGTCCACGGGCTTGGTGAGGTAGTCGAAGGCCCCTGCGCGCAGCGCCTCGACCGCGTTCTCTGCCGAGCCGTAGGCGGTCATGACCACGCAGCGTTCGCGCCGTTGCTGGTCGCGCAGATCCTGCAGCAGCTCCATGCCAAACCCGTCGGGCAGCCGCATATCGGTAATCACGGCGTCAAAGCGGTGGGCCTTGAGTTGATCACGCGCCTCCTGGACGCTCGACGCGGTCTCGACCCGGTACCCCTCGCGCAGCAGGGTGAGCTCGTACAGGGTGCGCAGATCGGGTTCGTCGTCAACGACAAGGATGGAGGCGGCAGGGGCGTTCATGGAGGCGGCAGTCAGACCACGATGGTGTCAAACAAGGTGGCATTGTCGGCGGGGCGGGTCGTGCGGCGGAAGCCCACAGTAAAGGCGTTGCCTCCGATGTCACCGCGTGCGGTGTGGCGGTTCAGGCGCTGGTAGCTGATGGAGGCGCCATGGCGCTGGCACAGCTCCCGGCAAATATAGAGGCCCAGGCCACTGGAGCGGCTCTCCGACGAGAAGAAGGGCTCGAACAAATGCCGCTCCACGGATTTGTCCATCGGGGCACCGTCGCTCCACACCTGCAGGCTGACCTGGCCAGCGGGCGTGTTGCGCGTGGTCACTGACAACGAGTCGGGCTCCGGGCCCATGTAGCGCAGGGCGTTGTCCAGCAGGTTGACGAGCACCCGACGCAGGTGCTCGGCGTCAAACTCCACCTGGGTGGCGCCCGTGTCCAGCGACACCAGGGCGCGCCGCCGGGCGGGGTCCTGGGCCTGCCAGTCGTTCCAGATCTGGGCGACCGTCTCGTCCAGCGCCACGGTCGAGGCAGGGGCATGGCTGATCTGGTGCTGTACGCGGGCAATGTCCAGCACCTCTTCGGCGATGCGGGCCAGGCGGTCGGCGTTTTGCTGCACCATGTGCGCCAGCCGTTTTTGTGCGGGGTCGTGCAGGTCCTCTTCCAGCAGGGCATTGGCCTGCACGATGGCCGCCAGCGGGTTGCGGATCTCATGGGCCACTGCGGCGGACATGCGGCCCATGGCCGCGAGTTTTTCGGTGCGCAGCCGCGCTTCCATTTCCCGCAGGTCGTGCAGGAACATCACGCACAGCCGCTCGGAGCGCGTTTGCAAGGCCGCGTTGCGGGTGGATGTGAGCCAGGTGCGCACATGCAGACCGGTGGGGCTCTGGCCTTCGTGCAGCAGATCGACGTCGGCCGTCTGCGGTTGTTCGTGCCGGAAGGTGCGCCGCGCCAGGATCACCAGGGGGTGCCAAGGAGCCGTGGATGTGAGGGCAAACGGCAACTCGGTCAGCGCCATGCCGCCCAGCAGCTGCAGCCCTGCCGGGTTGGCAATGCGCACCACATCGCTCTCGTCCACCACCAGCACACCATCGGTCAGATTCTGGATGACCAATGCACTGACCTGGGTCTGAACGCGCGCTGCCACCTGGCTTTGTTGTGCCACTTCCTGTTCGCGCGCCAGGCGGGTGGCCAGCTGGTGCACCAGATAGCTCACGATGAAGTAGCCCGTGCCGGTCAGTGCGCTTTGCAGGTAGCGCTGCCCTTCGTCCCCCGTGCTGTACTGCCCCACCCACCAGGCCCAGCCCAGCAGCAGCAGGGTGACTGCGGCAGTGGTGCCCAGGGCCAGCGTCAGCGTGCCCATCACCGCGGCGATCAAGATGGGCAGGCCGAACAGCGGCGTGTAGTTCATGGTGCCCGCATGCAAGAGCTGCAGCGCGGTGATCGCGGCCAGGTCCACCCCGATGGAAGGTAGCCACTGCGGCCCTGCGCTCGGCGAGGGCGGGCCCCGGCGCGAGAGCACACGCACGACCACCGTAGCCACCAGGTAGGCCACGCAGACAGCCAGCAGGGTGGGCCCCACCGCTTGATTGATGAGCTGCCCGGCGCCTTGCAGCACCAAGAGCGCCAGGGCCACCATGACGCGGCCGGTGAGGAAACCCAGCCACAGCCGCGCGAAGGGCGCGTCTGCCGAAGGCGGCAGGGAACCTGCGGACACGGTTTGCATGGTCACAACGGTGCAGCGCCGCTCAGGCTGGGCCCAGGCGCCGGTGCTCGGCGCTGCAGTAGGCCTGGCTGCCAAGCATCAGGGCTTCGGCCTGCGGGACGTGCACGCCGCAGTGCGCGCAGGCCAGCATGTCTTGCGGCAGGGCTGGCGGTGTAGGGGGCGCTTTGGGCGCCGCCGCATCAGGGGCGCGGCGGCTGCGCCAGATACCAACCGCCACCGCGATGACGACCAACAAGACCAGGTACTTCATGCGCTGCGGCCCAGAACAACTTCCAATACAAAACGCGAGCCCACATAGGCCAGCAGCAGCAGGGCCGAGCCCGCATACAACACACGCACCGCATTTCGGCCCCGCCAGCCAAACCGCGCGCGGCCCAGCAGCAGGGTGGCGAAGGTCAGCCACGAGAGCATCGAGAACACGGCCTTGTGGTCCCACCGCCAGGCCCGGCCATACAGCGTCTCGCCAAACAGCCACCCGGCCATCAAGGTGGCGGTGAGCAGGACAAACCCTGCCGTCACGAACCGGAAGGTCAGCCGCTCCAGGGTGAGCAGCGGGATGCCGCTGTGCGGGTCTTCGGCCTGCCGGATGTGGCGTTCGGCGCGTGTCATGAGCCAAGCATGCACGACGGCGGCTGCAAACAGCCCATAACACGCAATGCCCAACGCCAGGTGCAAGGGCAGCCAGGCCGATGCAGCCACGTGCAGGGGCTGCCCCGGGAACAACATGGCCAGCACAATGGCTGCCGCGCCCAGGCCTGCGAGAACCCAGCGCGACTGCATTTGCGGAAACAACTGCCGCTCCACGGCATACACCGTGAGCACCAGCCATGCAGTCATCGACAGCGCGGGCGCAAAACCGAACCGGGGCGCTTCGCCCCATAGGCCCCAGACCAGCACGGCCCCATGCAGCAACCACGCCACCAGCAGTGCATTGCGCGCCGCTGCCGCCCCCAGGCGGGAGGCCGCAGCAGCAGGCACGGCATAGGCCACGGCAGCGGCCAGGGCCAGCAGCCAACTGACCGGAGAGCTACTCGTTAAAATCATGGGCACAGTTTAGCCTTTCGCCCACCGCCAGCGCCCTGGCGGGGCCGCGCGCACAACGCCGTTGTTGACGGCGCGCAGCCAATACCGGAAACACCCCTATGGCCTCCGCCCTTACCGACAAACTCACGCGCCTCGTCAAGGAGATGCGTGGCCAGGCCCGCATCACCGAGTCCAACGTCACGGACATGCTGCGCGAAGTGCGCATGGCGCTGCTCGAAGCCGACGTGGCCCTGCCCGTGGTGCGCGACTTCATCGCCCGCGTCAAGGAAAAGGCCCTGGGCCAGGAGGTGCTGGGATCGCTCAAGCCAGGGCAGACGCTGGTGAGCATCGTCAACCGCGAACTGGCCGCCACCATGGGCGAGGGCGTGGCCGACATCAACCTGGCCGCCCAGCCGCCCGCCGTGATCCTGATGGCCGGCCTGCAAGGTGCGGGCAAGACCACCACCACGGCCAAGCTGGCCAAGCATCTGATTGAAAAGCGCAAGAAGAAGGTGCTGACCGTGTCGGGCGACGTGTACCGCCCGGCCGCCATCGAGCAGCTCAAGACCGTGACCAAGCAGGCCGGTGCTGAATGGTTTCCCAGCACGCCCGACCAGAAGCCGCTTGACATTGCCCACGCCGCACTCGACTACGCCAAGAAGCACTACTTTGACGTGCTGCTGGTCGATACGGCCGGTCGCCTGGCCATCGACGAAGCCTTGATGAAGGAAATCAAGGACCTGCACGCCGCGCTGAACCCGGTCGAAACTTTGTTCGTGGTCGATGCCATGCAGGGCCAGGACGCCATCAACACCGCCAAGGCCTTCAAGGAGGCGCTGCCCCTCACCGGCATCGTGCTCACCAAGCTGGACGGCGACTCGCGCGGCGGTGCCGCGCTGTCCGTGCGCCAGATCACAGGGGCTCCGATCAAGTTTGCCGGTGTCTCGGAGAAGATCGACGGCCTGGAAGTGTTCGATGCCGAGCGCCATGCGGGCCGCATCCTGGGCATGGGCGACATCGTGGCGCTGGTGGAGCAGGTGACGGCCGGGGTGGACATGGAGGCCGCACAAAAGTTGGCGGCCAAGGTCAAGAGCGGTGACAGCTTCGACCTGAACGACTTTCTCTCGCAGATCCAGCAGATGAAGCAGATGGGGGGGCTGTCGAGCCTGATGGACAAGCTGCCCTCCCAGCTCACCGCCAAGGCGGGTTCGCTGGACATGGACAAGGCCGAAAAAGACATCAAGCGCAAGGAAGGCATCATCCAGAGCATGACGCCCCAGGAGCGCCGCAAGCCCGAACTCATCAAGGCTACGCGCAAGAAGCGCATTGCCAACGGGGCGGGTGTGCATGTGCAGGAGGTCAACCGCCTGCTCAAGGAGTTTGAGCAGATGCAGGGCATGATGAAAAAGATGAAGGGCGGCGGCCTGATGAAGATGATGAAGCGCATGGGCGGCATGAAGGGCATGGGCGGCGGAGGCATGCCCAAGATGCCTTTCTGAAGGGTTTTCAAGCCTTTTTGGCACCAGGCGCTACAACCATATGCCTGGAATGCTATGAAAATATGAGTGAATAAAAAAGCCGACATGCGTCGGCTTTTTTTGTGGGTCGGTGGATGGTGGCTCTGCGCGGTGCCTCAGGCTGCTTGCAATGCCATGGGCCGCCCCATGCGTCCCGCATGCAGCCAGGCGCGGCGCAGCACCGGGGGCGACCACGACTCCTCAGGAATCAGCAGCAGCCGCTGGGCACGCAGCGCACGGCCCAGCGCGATCTGGCTGGTCCACACCGCCAGCGGAATCGCCAGCGCCAGCGGCAGGCCCACGGGCATCAGCCACAACAGCGCGCTGCTGTCGATCAGCGCCACGCCCGCCGCCAGCAGGGCGATCACCGCGCTCATGGGAGCGAGCTGGCGCACGGCGTGGCGCCAGGGCACGGCATGGGCTTCGCGCGGGGGCGACTTCCACTCCAGCTTCAGGCCGGTCAACGCGATCAGCACAAACAACGAATGCGCCAGCATGCGCACCGGCGCCTGCAGGATGGCCATCACGCTCTCCAGCACGGCGCTCTTGAGCAGGCTGACAGCGCCGCCGTACTGCTTTTGCTCGCGGCGCATGAACACCGCGGCCACGCCCAGGATGCGCGGTAAGAACAGCAGGCACAAGGTCCAGACCCACAGGGCGAGCAACTCGGCGGGCAGGATGTGCCAGTCCGCTACCAGCTTGGCGCCCGACAGCCACAGCGCCGTGCCGAGAGTCATGAAGGCCAGCCACAGCGGCGCCGACAGATAGGCCATGGCACCGGTGACGAACATGGACCGGTGCACCGCGTGGATGCCGGGCTCGGCCATCAGGCGCGCGTTCTGCAGGTTGCCCTGGCACCAGCGGCGGTCGCGCTGCAGCTCGGCCAGCAGGTCGGGCGGCTGTTGCTCATAGCTACCGATCAGGTCGCCCACCAGCCACACGTGGTAGCCCGCGCGGCGCATGAGGGCGGCTTCCACAAAGTCGTGCGACATGATGCCGCCAGCCAGGCCCCCCTTGCCGGGGATGGGCGCCAGCGCGCAGTGCTGCATGAACGGTGCCACGCGGATGATGGCGTTGTGGCCCCAGTAGTGCGATTCGCCCAGCTGCCAGTACTGCATGCCCAAAGTGAACAGGCGACCCGTGACGCGCGAGGCAAACTGCTGCGCGCGGGCGTGCAGCGTTACATGGCCGATGGCCTGCGTAGCGGTCTGAATGATGCCGGCCGTGGGGTTGGCTTCCATCAGCTTGGCCATGGAGACGATGCAGTCGCCGCTCATCACGCTGTCGGCGTCCAGCACCACCATGTAGCGGTAGTCCTTGCCCCAGCGGCGGCAGAAGTCGGCCACGTTGCCTGCCTTACGGTGGGTGCGGCGTGTGCGCAGGCGGTAGTACACCTGCACCTGGGGTTGCTGGCTGTGCTGCGCCAGGGCGCTGCGCAGCTCTTCCCAGGCGGCGCGCTCGGCGCTGGCAATGGCGGGGTCGTTGCTGTCGGAGAGCACAAACACATCGAACGTGGTGCCGTGGCCGGTGGCGGCCACCGACTCGCAGGTGGCGCGCAGCCCGGCAAATACGGTGGCCACGTCTTCGTTGCAGATCGGCATGATGATGGCGGTGCGGGCGTCGGGAGCCAGCGCGTGATCTGCCACGCTGCGTGCCGATAGCGCATGCCGGTCGCCGCGCAACATCACCCAAAAGCCCATGAGCCCGGTCAAAAAGCCGGTCACCACCCAGGCGGACAGCAGCGCAAACAACGCAATCTGGCCGTAGCCCAGCCAAGCGTTTTCATAGTCGGGCTGTACGCTGGCAAACAGGGTGCTGGCCAGTGCGGTGGCCAGCACGGTGAGCAGCGCAAACGTCCAGCGGCGGCGCTGCGCTGCGCCTTGCCAAGCGGCGGTGGATTCAGCGGGAGCTTGTGCCACCGTAGTCGATGCGGGTTGCGGAGACGTACGGCCCGTCAGGCGCAGCAGCACGGCGGTGCCTACGCTGTTCCAGAAGCCGCGCCAGGGCAGGGGCACCATGGAGCCGCGGTGCAGAGGCGGTGCCGTCACCGCATTGGGGTGACGCTCTTCGCGCAACGCGCTGCGTCGGCTGGGGGTTGGCCGGGGGTAGGCCACACCGCGCCGCGCGACCACGGCCGGGCCTGTGGATGCGTGGGTGCCGTGGGGGTCAGGAGGGCTTACTCGGGAAGACTGATGTGCGTCCATGTTTCACTCACAGCGTGGTTATCGTGTTGGAGAAAAGCGCGCAGCTCGACCGGCCGGTCGGCCTGCAGGCGCTGGATGCGAACGGTCATGCGCCACCCGCCGGTGGCGGGGTTGCGGTAGGCAATGTTTTCCAGCACCTTGCCGTTGGCATCGCTGGTCACTACGGCCTTCACAGTGGCTTCGGCAGGCAGGGCCTTGAGGGCTGGGCCCTCGAAGTCGACCACGTACTGCACCTGCTGGCGCAGTTCCTGGGCCGACAGCTTGGTGTAGCCCATGCCGCGGCGCGACTGGGTGGCCCAGGCGCTGGGTGGGCGCTGCTGCTCATCGCCCTGCCAGCTCAGCTCATAGGCAAATTCCAGCGGCTGGCCGGGAGTTGGCATCTGGGCGGGCACCCAATACGCCACGACGTTGTCGTGGGTCTCGTCCGGGGTGTTCAGCTGCACCAGCTCCACGCGGCCTGCGCCCCAGTCATGCAGCGGGCGCACCCAGGCGCTGGGGCGGCGTTCGTAGCGGGCTTCCACATCCTCGTAGCTGCTCCACTGGCGGTCGCGCTGCATCAGGCCAAAGCCCTTGGGGTTTTTGGTGGCGAACGAGGTGACCAGCGTCTGCCGGGGGTTCTGAAGCGGGCGCCACAGCCATTCGCCCTCGCCCGTGGCGACCATGAGGCCGTCGGAGTCATGCACTTCGGGGCGGAAGTCTTCCTTGCGTGGCTGGTTCTCGCCGAAGAAGAACATGCTGGTCAGCGGCGCAACGCCCAGCGTGGCGATGGATGGGTTGCCGGAGGCGGCACGCACAAAAATGCGGCTGCGCACGGTGGTGGTGGTCTGCGCGCCGGGCTGGATGTCAAAGCGGTAGGCGCCCGTGGCGCGTGGCGAGTCGAGCAGTGCGTACACCGTGACCTGGGTGGACAGCGGATCGGGCCGCACCAGCCAGAACTCGGTGAAGCGGGGGAACTCCTCGCCCCGGCCGCCCACGGTGTCGATGGCCAGCCCGCGCGCCGACAGGCCGTACTGCTGGCCTTTGCCCAGAGCGCGGAAGTAGCTGGCGCCCTGAAAGACCACCAGCTCGTCCTTGTAGGCACTGGAGTTCAGGTGGTTGTGCAGACGAAAGCCTGCAAAGCCCAGGTCGCCCCAGGCCTCGGGTCGCAGCTTGTTCTTGCCGTAGTCGAAGTCCGCGCGGCTGTAGGGGATGTGGCGCACGCCCTGGGGCGTCACTTCGTTGATCAGCACCGGCTCTTTCTGGTACAGCCCCAGATGGAAGAACATGGCCTCGTAGGGCAGCTTGTCGGCTCGCCACAGGGCGCGATCGGGGCGCCAGCGGATGTCGCGCACCTGGTCGTAGTTGAGCTGTGCGAGGTCGGCCGGGAGCTTGTCGCTCACGGGTCGGTAGGGTTGGCTGGCGCGGTCGCGGGCGAGGCGGGTCACGCTCTCGAAGTCAAAGCCCTGTGCGTGCGCGCCGCCGGCCAGCAGGGCGGTGGCCAGGGCTATTACGGGCCCTGCGCGCCTGCCGATCTGGCGAAAAAAGGAGGGAAAAACTGCGTGCATGCCAGGCATAGGGCAAACCCTGTGCCAGCTGCGAAAAAGGCTTTGAAATCAATGGTTTGGAGAGGGCTCTGCGTGTAAGCAGTTGTGCAAGGGCCTGTAAGCGCCACTCGGCCCCCGCTTTTTGTCGCTGGATGGCGACAAGGGGTGGGTGCTTTGATCAAAACACCCTGTAAATCAATGACTTACTCGTGTCGCTCATCCACGACATCGTCCGCATCGCCTGCATCCTGCTTGAACTGTCCAGGCGTCAACGCGTGCTTTTGCAGCAGGCGGTAGAACTCGGTGCGGTTGCGTTGCGCCAGCCGCGCAGCATCGGCCACATTGCCGTCGGTCATCTTGAGCAGGCCCACCAGGTACTCGCGTTCGAAACGCTGGCGGGCCTCGGCAAAGCTCAGCACCTGGGTGGACGGGGTGCGCAGCGCGCGCTGCACCAGTGTCAGCGGGACCAGGGGGGTGGTGGACAGGGCGCACACCTGCTCAACCACGTTGTAGAGCTGGCGCACGTTGCCCGGCCAGGCGGCGGTGGTCAGTGCCTTGAGCGCCTCAGGCGCAAAGCCGGACAGGCGCTTGTCGTATTTGCGGGACAGCCGGTCCAGAAAGTGGTTGGCCAGCAGCGCAATGTCCTCGCGCCGCTCGGCCAGGGTGGGCAGCACCAGCGACACCACGTTCAGCCGGTAATACAGGTCCTCGCGGAACTGCGCGCTCGCCATGGCGGCCTCCAGGTCCCGGTGCGTGGCCGAGATGATGCGTACGTCGATGGGCGTGGCCTGGCTGGCACCCACGGGGCGCACGGCGCGCTCCTGCAGCACCCGCAGCAGCTTGACCTGCAGGGCCGGGGGCATGTCGCCAATCTCGTCCAGCAGCAGGGTGCCGCCATCCGCCGCCTGGAACAGCCCCTTGTGGTTGCTCACCGCATCGGTGAAGGCGCCCTTGACGTGGCCGAACAGCTCGGACTCCAGCAACGCCTCAGGAATGGCGCCGCAGTTAACGGCCACAAACGGACGCGCCGCACGCGGGCTGGCGCGGTGGATGGCGCGCGCCAGCAGCTCCTTGCCCGAGCCGCTGTCGCCGCGCAGCAGCACACTGGCGTCGGACTGAGCGACCATGTACGCCTCGGACAACAGGTCCGTCATGCGGTGCGACCGGCTCACGATCTCGGCCCGCCAGTCCTCGTCGGCATGCGGCTGCGCAACGGCAGGGGCGCTGAGCGCCAGCGCCTGCGCAATCTTCTCCAGCAGCTCCTTGCCGTCGTAGGGCTTGGTGAGGTAGGTAAACACCCCGCGCGACGTGGCCTCCACCGCATCGGGAATGGTGCCGTGTGCGGTCAGCAGGATCACGGGCAGTGAGGGGTGGCGGGCGCGCACTTCGTCAAACAGGGCCAGGCCGTCGCGCCCCGGCAGGCGCACATCGCTCAGCACGAGCTGCGGGCGCGCAATGTCCAGCTGCGCCAGGGCCGCTTCGGCCGAGCCCACGGCCACCACGTCGTGCCCGGCGGCTTTCAGGCGCAGCGACAGCAGCCGCAGCATGTCGGCGTCGTCGTCCACCACCAGGATGCGGGCGGGTGGGGCGG
>NZ_JBWKYJ010000054.1:0-35239 GCF_059423685.1 Acidovorax sp. GW460-11-11-14-LB4
GACCGGCCCCGCCTACAATCGTGCGCCATGAGCCTGTCCACCATCACCGCCCTGTCGCCGCTTGACGGCCGTTACGCCCCCAAACTTGCCGCCCTTCGCCCGATCATGAGCGAGCACGGCTACATGCACCGCCGCGTGCAAGTGGAAGTGGCGTGGTTCATTGCCTTGTCGGATGCAGGGTTTGCAGAGTTCAAGCCCCTCACCACCGGAGCGCGCGCTTACTTGCTGGGTCTGGTCAAGAACTTCTCCGAGGCCGATGCTGCAGCCATCAAGGAGATCGAGAAGACCACCAACCACGACGTGAAGGCGGTCGAATACTGGATCAAGAGCAAGTTCGAGGCACGCCCCGAGCTGGAAAAAGCCTCCGAGTTCGTGCACTTTGCCTGCACCAGCGAAGACATCAACAACACCAGCCACGCCCTGCAGCTGCGCTCGGGTCGCGACCAGGTGGTGCTGCCAGGGCTGGACCGCATCGTGCTCAAGCTGCGCGAAATGGCCCACGCCTTTGCCGAAGTGCCCATGCTCAGCCGCACCCACGGCCAGACGGCAAGCCCCACCACCGTGGGCAAGGAAATGGCCAACGTGGTGATGCGCCTGCAAACCGCCTGCGACCGCATCGCCAGCGTCAAGATCATGGGCAAGATGAACGGTGCAGTGGGCAACTACAACGCCCACCTGTCTGCCTGGCCCGACTTTGACTGGGAAGCCTTCAGCAAGAAGGTCATCGAGACACCCGAGCCTCTGGGCCTGGGCCTGACTTTCCAGCCGTACAGCATCCAGATCGAGCCCCATGACTATATGGCCGAGCTGTTCGATGCCGTCGCCCGTGCCAACACCATCCTGATCGACCTCTCGCGCGACATCTGGGGTTACGTGAGCCTGGGCTACTTCAAGCAGCGCCTCAAGGCGGGCGAAATCGGCTCGTCCACCATGCCGCACAAAGTCAACCCCATTGACTTCGAGAACGCCGAAGGCAACCTGGGCCTAGCCAACGCGCTGCTCAAGCACCTGTCCGAAAAGCTGCCCATCAGCCGCTGGCAGCGTGACCTGACCGACAGCACCGTGCTGCGCAACATGGGCGTGGCCCTGGGCTACGCCACGCTGGCCTATGCCTCGTTGCTCACGGGCCTGAACAAGCTCGAAATCAACGAAGAAGCCCTGGCCGAAGACCTGGACGCGTCCTGGGAAGTGCTGGCTGAACCCATCCAGACGGTGATGCGCCGCTTTGGAGTGCAGGGCGCCTACGAAAAGCTCAAGGAAGTGACCCGGGGCAAGACCGTGACAGCCGAAGCGCTGCACGGGTTGATCCAGTCGCTGGAGATTCCTCAGGCCGAAAAGGACCGACTGCTGGCGATGACGCCCGGCAGCTATGTGGGCAAGGCGGCCGAGCTGGCGCGTCGCGTATAAAAATGATAGCTGCCTGCGCTGATAGCACGGGCTTTTGAAACCTCTAGAGCTGCCAAAGCAAGTAAATACTTGCGCTGGCAGCTCTTGTTTTTGATACACCCCATGGCCATCAAATCCACCATTTTCAAGGCGAACCTGCAAATCGCCGACATCGACCACGGCTACTACGCCGACCATGCGCTCACCCTGGCACGCCACCCCAGCGAAACCGACGAGCGCATGATGGTGCGGCTGGCAGCCCTGGCCATTCAGGCGCACCAGCTCAATGACCTCTGCAATGGCGACGCCACGCTCGCGTTCGGCGCAGGGCTGTCAGACCCGGATGACCCAGATGCATCGCTGACGGACTTCACCGGCCGCAAACGCGTGTGGATCGAAGTAGGGCAGCCGGAAGACAAGCCGCTGACGAAAGCCTGCAGCAAGGCCGACTCGGTGATCGTGTACTGCTTCAACCACGCGGCCGAGATATGGTGGAAGGGCATTGAAACCAAGCTTTCGCGACTGGACAAGCTGCAGGTCTGGCGCATTCCGACCGAGGCGTCGCAAGCGCTGGCACAGCTGGCCGAGCGCAGCATGCAGCTGCAGGCCACAGTGCAGGAAGGATCCATCACCCTCAGCAGCACACAAGGCAGCGTGCATGTGGAGCCAGTACGCTGGAAGTGAGGGCATTTTTGGGCAAAGTTCCTGGTAGCGCTAGAGTAATATGCCTTAATAGCTATCAAATATATAGCTAGCCACCCAATGCCATCAGTCGCGCGGCATGAACGCTCCGCAATTCCAGCACTGCTCAAAACCGCCTTCCACCAACTCGCCACAGAGACAGGCCCAGTGGCGCTGCGGCAGGTTGTGTAACTCTTGCAGCAAGGCTTGTGCACGCGCAGCGTGCTCTTCGTGGTCCAGCCAGATCTCGGGCAGGCACTGATCGGGTGGCAGGTGTCCGGCGGCAGCGCCCAGGTACTGGCGCTGCACAGAGGCCGTCATGCCCGCTTCGCACAGCAGATCCGCCCACAGGGTGGCGATGGCGATGTTCGGAGCTTGGGTCAGGCGCAGCATGGCGCCACCTTAGCGGTTTGCCGGGCGGGCGTACAGCCCATCGCCCATCAACCTACCCCGCCGTTGGCGCCCCTGGCGCGGTCACGCCCTCTGCGGCGCGCTCGGCATATCGGTTGAAACGCCAGGCCGAGTGCTCCAGCGTGATACGGCGCCACACCCCCCGCTTTTCCGCCGGAGTGTACGAGGGCCAGAATTGCACCTCGTCGAAAGTGCGCCCGCAGCCCTTGCACAGGTCGTCGCCTTGGCTGGTGGAGCAAATCGCGATGCAAGGTGTGTCGGGCGTCGTGTCGTACCAGGCCTGCCATGCCGCCATGGCTGCGGAAGGCAGGCTGTCCTCGTCGATCTCTGTGGTGTGCCCGTAGACCATCAGCGCATAGACCTCCCCCAGGGCCTGGACCTCAGGCGCCAGACCCAATCCATCGGGTGATGCGGGTGCACGGTGCCGCCAGTGATTGATGGCAGCTTCGATGTCGGTGATGTGGATGGCAGCCATGAAAGGGGGACAAGGGACGCGCAAGCGCAGGGGCACAAGAGGGGCTGGATGATAGCGGCCCGCCACAAGGGATGCTGGCAGTGGTGGTATCTGTCGTATTTCCCCGGGCGAGGCAGCACGCCCAGCCCCGCCCCGGCGTGTACGCAGTAACCACAACACCCCGGCCCTTGCGCTGCCTCGCCGGTAATGTTCCAATCGCGGTCTCGAAGGGGAGTAGCTCCCGCCTTGCCAGCCAGCCCACCGCCATACGGGCTTGAGCGGCACAAGGCATCGGATTTGTCGTCAATACGAAGCCTTGCTTCCGGCAATCCGGGTTCACGCACAACCAGCTTGTGTAGAACTGAGCAAGACCTTTGATGGGCCCACCGTGGGCTGATCAAGGCCGTCCCCCCGCTTGCCATGTCTCCCCTGTCTGGGGCAAGCCTTCCTTGACCAGGTCACCGTAAGCCCCCTATCCCTGCGGGGGACTCGGCGCTACAGTGGCGCCAGGATCCTCGTTTCGCGCCACTGACATTGAGGAATTTATGGACTTTTTGGCTTCGCCCGAATTCTGGCTCGCACTCGGCCAGATCATCATCATCGACATTTTGCTGGGTGGTGACAACGCCGTGGTCATTGCCCTGGCCTGCCGCAAACTGCCCCCCGCACAGCGCACCAAAGGCATCATCTGGGGCACTGCGGGCGCCATCGTGCTGCGCGTGATCCTGATAGCCTTTGCGATGACCTTGCTGGCGCTGCCCTTCCTCAAGTTCGTGGGCGCGCTGCTTCTGGTGTGGATCGGTGTGAAGCTGCTGGCTCCCGATGAAGAGGGCCATGGCGACGTGCAAGGCAGCGACAAGCTGCTGGCTGCCATCAAGACCATCATCGTGGCCGACCTGGTCATGAGCGTGGACAACGTGATCGCCATTGCCGGCGCGGCCCAGAACGCGGGCGACCATTCGTTCCTGCTGGTGGTGCTGGGTCTGCTGATCTCTATCCCGATCATCGTCTGGGGGAGTCAGCTGGTCATCAAGCTCATGGAGCGGTTTCCCCTCATCATCACGCTGGGTGGCATGCTGCTGGGCTGGATTGCCGGCGGCATGCTCGTCACCGACCCAGCCCTCGCTAACCCTGACAAGTGGCAGTGGATGCTCAAGATGCCCGTCGATAGCGTGAGCGGCGAAGTCACCGATGTCGTGAAGTACGGAGCCAGTGTGGCCGGTGCGCTGCTGGTTTTGCTGGCTGGCAAGATCATCCTGGCTCGCCGTGCGAGTGCCGGCTCGGCACCGGCTGGGCACTGACCGCTTCACGCGGATTGCATTGCATCTGAGGCAGCGCAGGGGGCCATACCGCTCCCCTGCGGCGTGCCGCACACCTGGAGGTGGGTATGGACAGAGTCATCGTGTATGTGGACGACGCGGCGTACGCCCAGCAGGTGTTGGCGCCCCTGTGCGGGCGCCCGGCCAGCGCGCACACCCATTGGGTGCTGGTAGCCTGTGCGCCGCGCATGACCCACCGCGTCAGTAAGTGGGTAAGTCATAGCACCCGCGAGAACTGGCGTACCAAGTGGGCGGACAAGTTGTTCGCACAGATTGTGCCGACGCTGCATGCCCCCTCGGGGGCGGTTACCACCGTAGTGGCAAAGGGGCCCTTGGCCGAGCTGACTGCGCAGATTCAGGCAGATGCTGGCGGCGTGGTGGCAGCCCCCGTGGTGGACGCGCGCCGTCCCAAGTCCGAACCTTTGCAGCCCGCTGGCCGCGTTGACGGACGCTGGTCGTCACTGTCGGGTACGCTGGGCAGCGTGCTCACCGGTTTTGGCGTGCTCTGGGTGCTGGCGCTCGAATAATCCGGCAGAGGCGCCCGGCCTGGCCAGGCAAGCCACCTCCAGTGATCGCAACTCAGCAGGCCAGTGCTATTCTCCGGCCATGCGACTTCTTCTGAAATGGCTGCTCAGCGCTGCATCGCTGCTGTTTGTGGCTTACATCTACAGCGGTGTGGAGGTGAAAAGCTTCACCTCGGCGCTGATTGCGGCCTTCGTGATCGGCCTGTTCAATGTGGTGCTGCGACCGGTGCTGGTCGTACTCACCTTACCCGTCACCATCGTTACGGTCGGGCTGTTTCTCTTCGTCATCAACGCACTCATGTTTTGGGCAGCAGCCAGCGTGCTGGACGGCTTCCACGTCGCCGGTTTTGGGGCTGCGCTGCTGGGTTCGCTGATCTACTCGGTGCTGGGCTTGGTCATCGAATCAGCGCTCGGCGGCCTGTTCTCGAAGAAGTGACTCCATCGCACGCAGGCGCGTGTCGATGATGGAGGCCTCAATATGGTCCACCGCCGCACCGCCTCGGCGAGCCATATCCTGGCCGGCCTTGAACCGGTCTACAGCGGCGGCATAGTCATAGCGCGCAGCCTGCGCTTCGGCCTCCGCACGAATCGCCCTGAGCGCCTGGCCTTGTGCTTGCCAGGCGGACGCCAGTAGTTGCCATACAGTCGCATCCTTGGGGTGGGTTGCCACCCAGGTTTGCAAGGCTTGCGTGGCGTCAGCGGGTCGGTTGGCGCGCAGCAGGGCTTGGGTACGCAACACAAGTTCTGGCCTGCGTGCGTTGTTGCCATCTGGAATGGACGGCAGGGCCGCAGATGCATCGCCAGCTGCCAATTCGGTCTCTGCCACCAACAGGCGTGCCAGGCGATGCGCAGCGGCGTCCTGTCGCACCAAGTCGTCCAGTTGGCGCGCGATCAGACGCGCATTTGCCGCATCACGCAACTGGCTGCTTGCCAACGCCGCCGCATACAGCGCGCCGGCCCTTCGCGGCAGTGGCTGCGACTGAAACCCAGAGCCCTTGGGCTCCGCGATCCACTGGCGCAAGGTATCCACTCCGGGGTTAGACAGCACACGCGCCCGCGCAGCCACCATGGCATGTTCGCTGGAAGCCTGCATTGCGGCGCCCGGCGCAGATGTTGCACCCGGAGGGATGCGCGACTGCATGTCTGCCATACGCTCCGTGGTCAGCGGGTGGCTGCGCAAGTAAGGCCAGGACCCATTGTCATTGAGTCGATTGGCTTGCTGCAGCTTTTCAAACATGCTCACAAACCCTTGGGGCGCAAAACCCGCGGGGGCCATCAGCCCGTAGCCAATGCGGTCCGCCTCACGCTCCATGTCCCGCGAGAAATTGAGCTGATTCTGAATGGCCAAGGCTTGGCCTCCCACGACCAGGGCCTGCGTGGCGCCCGGGTTCTTGCTGGCCGCAAGTGCACCCAGCACCATGGCCCCCAGCAGCAAGGGCGTCTGCTTGCTCTGCTGCGTGATCAGTCGCGAGATGTGACGCTGGGTCACATGGCTCAGCTCGTGCGCCAGTACCGAGGCCAGTTCATCGCGCGTGGCCACCACACCGATCAACCCCAGATGCACCCCGAGGTACCCACCGGGCAAAGCGAAAGCATTCACCGTGCGATCGCGTCCCAGCAGGATTTCCCAGGCAAAGCGTTCGTCCAGCTCGGCACTGAGTTCTCCCCGAGCTTTGGCTGCTGCCAGGAGGGGGTGCCATATGCCTTGCACATAGTCGGCCACCACTGGGTCATCGACGTAGTCTGGGTCGCGGTACAACTCGCGGATGATGCGGTCGCCCAAGCGGCGCTCGGCGCTTGTAGTGAGGTCGCTGGTCTCGCCGAGGGTAGGGAGGGTAAGCTGGGCTGCAGCCGGCGATGCAACAGCAACGCCACTTGCTATCAATACTGCAGCTATCCACGCAATCCCGTTATAGAGTTGGATAATATTTTGCACGACACGCTGACGCAGGCGGAGGTCTTCTACCGAAGGCTTTGCAGAGGGGCATTTGCGGATCCACATGCACGTATGATGCCCTGCCCCCCAAATGTTTCCTACCTATTCACTTGGTTACGACCCAATGTCCGCACTCACCCACTTTGACTCCCAAGGCCAAGCCCACATGGTTGACGTGGCTGCCAAAGCGGCTACACATCGCATCGCCATCGCCAGCGGCCGCATCGAAATGAAACCCGCCACGCTGGCAATCATTGAAGCTGGCAACGCCAAAAAGGGTGACGTGCTCGGCATTGCCCGCATCGCTGGCATCATGGCCGCCAAGAAAACCAGCGACCTGATCCCGCTGTGCCACCCGCTGGCGTTGACCCGAGTTGCTATTGAGTTCGAAGCATCCAGCGTCCACAAATTGGGTACTACAGGTATATCTTGTACCGCAGCCGTGGAAACTGTCGGGCCCACAGGCGTGGAGATGGAAGCGCTTATCGCCGTGCAGGTCGCGCTGCTTACCATCTACGACATGTGCAAGGCGGTAGATCGGAGCATGTCCATCCATGATGTGCATGTTATTGAGAAACATGGAGGCAAGTCGGGGAGTTTTGTGGCCAAGGCAGCGGAAGGCTGAGGTAGTCAGGACACAAATCGGCTGCCAGCTCCCCTGGCGGCCACCGCATCGCCCCTCGTACTGAGGGCACCTCCACCGGATAACTGCCGAGCGGCCCCGATAGCTTTTTCGGTCGTTTCTAGTGGTGCCTATTTTTCTATCGGCCACGTCACCTGCGCCATGGCAGGGTAGACGGCGGCTTGCTCCTGCCATTGATGCTGAAGGTTGCGAACGATTCGCGCGTCCAAACGATTCATCCGAGTTATCACCACGATCCAGTACTCGGCACGCTCCGGCTGGCCGGCCAGCGCATACATGGTGGCCAGTTTGTACTTGGCCATCAGGCTGGGCAGCAGCATGGCCGTCCGGCGCGCACGATCCAGGTCCTGCTCCGTATGGGAACGCGCAGGATCGACGCGTACGAGCCAAACCATGTCTTGCAGCTGCGTGAGCGCCACCACCTCGGGTGCTGTCTGCGGCGCCGGTCGGGCCAGCCGCTGGTGCTCAAAGCGCAAGGAGAAGAAATCATCTTCGACGCGCAGGTAGTCATAGGTGGTAATGGTCAGGGCTCCAGCCGAGAGCGCCAACGCGATCACGGCGGGCCAACCGCGGGTGGTCCACAGCGGACGGAAGGCCAGCCTCACATTCAGTGCTCCCAGCATCAGGCCCAGTGGCAACAGGAAGTAGGCGTAGTGCAGCGGAAACTCCAGCAGCGCGTGCACCACCAAGGCGGCAACAAAAAGCAACATCCATAGCTGCTCCATTCTTTCGACACGGCGCGTTGCGCTAACCGCCCACAGCACTAGCAGCGTACAGATGGTCAATCCGAGTGGCAGACCCAGTTCAACCAACAGGTCGAACACTAGGTTATGGGTATGGCGTAGCGTGCCGCCGGTTACCATTTGATAAGGGTCGGGTGTAAACTGCGCTAGGCTGGCCTGCATCCACCCATAACCCCACCAAGGCTGGCGTAGCACGGCTTCCCAAGCCTTGGCCCAGTACTCGAGCCGTAAATGCAGCGTCGAGGCGCCTCGCAGTTCCTGCAACTCGTTGGCCCGCCCCAACCACAGGTTGACATGCGGCAGTGCCACCACGCAAAGTGCGAAAATCACGGCCCAGGCGAAGGCAGCTACCAGCAAGCGGCGCGGGATGGCCAGCCGCTGCCGCCACACCAGCAGCGCGCCCAAAACCACCAGTACGATAGCCCAACCTGTACGCGAATCTGTCAGCGCCAGCCCCACCGCCAGCAGTACAGCCCAGCCCCAGGCCACCCAACCCGGCAGGCGCCCGCGGCCATTCAGCCAGGCGCAGGCCAGCACTCCCAAGCACAGCAGGCTGGACAGCTGGTTGGGCTGACCCAGATTGGCATGAAAGCGGGAGGGCGGCGGCGGAATGAATAGCCAGAAAAACTGCCCTGGATCGAGGCGCAACCACTGCTGCACCTGAATCAACAGCGAGCCCGATGCTCCAACCAGCACTGCGATGAACAGGAAATCGGCGCATTGCCCCGGCTGCCATCGCTCCCACGCAGTGCCCACAAGCAGCGCCAGCATCAAACCCAAAAGGTACAGGGAACTAATCCACGCGACACCGAAAGACTCCACCAAGCCGACGGCGTACTGCATCCACACAATGGCAACGCAGCCTAACGCCAGTATCGGCAGCGTGTGCCACGTCATGCGAGTCAGCTGCCGACTGCGCCAAAACACCGCGGCCCCCACACACCAAAGCACAAGCGCGGCCCAGGCATCGGAATAAAAATCCACCCAGGGCTCGTGGTGGTTGGGCAGCAGCCAACTCAGCGCAAACACGAAGGCGGCCAGCACTGTCCAGCGGGCGGGGCGAGGTGACGAATCGGAGGTCATTGGCACGGTGCGTAGAGCAATCAAACGAAAAGGGGGCCGAAGCCCCCTTTTGCGAATCATAAGTTATACCGATTCGAGACCGCTATCAGCGGCAAGAACCTGGCGAGTACTTGAGTGCAGCACCATTGCCCTTGCAAACCCATTCGTACACTTGGGTGCCCTGGCCGCCAGTGGTGGCAGTACCCAAAGCGTAAGCTGCACCTGCACTGTCCTTCTTTGGTGTCAGCGTAATGTAATCGCTAGCAGCGACAAAAGCAGTGGCTTGACCCAGATTGCTGGCATGCGGCACAACAGTGATTGTTCCAGTCACTGCATCGGCTGCAATCGATGCCACCATCTTGGTGGGGTTGGTCGCATCGCAACCGAAGGCATTGGTACCCGACAACGTCGACGTGGGGTTCATGCTCTGGATGGTTTCGCTGATGGTAGTGCGGCACTGAGAAGCAGCAAGAACCACTTCAGACATGCGCGCCTTGACCGTGTAGTCCTTGTAGGCAGGCAACGCGACAGCAGCCAAGATGCCGATGATCGCAACCACGATCATCAATTCGATCAGGGTGAAACCCTTTTGAATAGAACGCTTCATGAAAAACTCCTAGGAAAAGTTGCAAATGCACAATGACTATGCAATTGCTGTGCCTGCTTATTGAAACGGAGGACGACTACACCCAGTCGACATAAATCCAAATAGCAAGTAGGCCCCCCGCCAGCAAACTGACAAGCCTTCAGGAGTCGCCCAATATTTAGTGAGCGCCCCGAAAAGACCTCAATCAAGTATGAGTTGACGAATTTACTTAACGCTGCCGTCCATCGACATTGCCTTTTACTCGAAGATCGGTCTCAATTACTCTTGAAATTACATTTTTGTCACCCAGTATTGTCATGCCCAGGGGCACTTTCGCTAGACATCCATCGTCTGCCCCGCACTCAACCAACGAATGTCATGCGAGCTGTAAAGTGTGTTTGCTGTGCAGTCGAGCCGTTTGATCTCGTCCATGATGAGTGAGGTCTCGGACGGCTTGGTGTGTGTGATGTAGATGGGGTAACGGTCAGCTACGGGGATGTGTTCCAGCTCCTGCGCCAAGGCCTCCGGAGAGAGATGCAAGCTACGGCGCGCTAGGTCACGCTCACGATTACTGAAAGCCGTCTCGATCACCAAGCAAGCCACCGCCAATGTGTTGACGCGATTCCAGAACGACGGATTGCGCTCGGTATCCCCGCTAAACACCCACCAGCCGGTATCGCCTTGCACGGCAAAGCCTACAGCTGGGACAGTATGGTGTGCTGGTAGCACTTCGACCTGAACACCTGCGATGCTCAGTAAATCACCAGATGCAAAAGCTCGATACTGCAGAAACGGGGATGCGGTAGACGGTATGGCGCTGAAATCTGGCCAGATAACGTTGTTGAATACATGCGCCTGAAGCGCCCCAATGGTGGCAGCCAACGCGTGTACCTGCACCGGGCCAGTGCGCAGCGATGACACGGCGTCGAGCATCAGGGGCAGCGAGGCGATGTGATCCAGGTGAGAATGGGTCAGCAGCACATGGTCAATCTTGGCCATCTCTTCCAGCGTGAGGTCGCCCACACCAGTTCCCGCATCGAGCAAGATGCTGTCACCGATCAAGAACGATGTCGTGCGACAGTCCTTGGCGATAGCGCCGGAGCACCCCAGCACACGAACCTTCATGTCAAGCCTTCTACTTGGTGTCGAAATTGGTGGCGCTATCCCAATCCGGGTTGAAAGGCAAATTACGCAGGCCTTCGACCCGTGCCGCGTACAACTCGTACAGGATGCTGTGGGGTCTAAGACCTCGCAACTGCCCCATCAGTTTGTCGCATTGTGCCCATTCTTGTGCTGCGTAGGCACGCAGAAAACCCTCCCACACAGCCAGTTCTTCAGCGAGATCGGTGGATAGCTGCCCCCTGGGTGCAAGGGGCTGGTAAATCGGCACGGCCTGCGCCTTGCCTTTGACGCGCACGCGGTCCATGGCCTGCCATACAAACTGAGGGGCGAGCTGCATGGCAGATTCGCTCACCACGATCGAAGTACCGTAGTGCTTGGACAGTCCCTCCAGGCGGGAGCCAAGGTTGACCGCATCGCCGATGACCGTATAGCTGCGCCGGATGTCAGAGCCCATGTCACCCACGCACATGACCCCGGTGTTGAGCCCAATGCCCACCCCGATCTCGGGCAAACCGCGCTGGCGATGATTGGCGTTGATTTGCCCAATGGCCTGCGACATCTCCAGGGCCGCAGTCACTGCCAGTTGGGCATGATCCGGCGTGGCCACTGGAGCCCCCCAAAAAGCCATGACACAGTCGCCCATGTATTTGTCGATGGTGCCGCGGTGGCTGCGGATGATATGGGTGAGCTTGCTAAATACTTCATTCAACAACCCTTGCAGCTGCAAAGGCTCCATCCGCTCGGACATGGCGGTAAAGCCGCGCATGTCGCAGAACATCACCGTCAGCTCCCGGTTGGTGGCCTGCATGCTGTAGTGCTCCGGCTGCTTGACCATTTCGGCCACCAGCTCTGGAGGCACATAGGCGCTGAACAGGGCTGCGAGTTCGCGCTTGGAGCGGCTCTCCACAAAGTAGCCATACGCCATGTTGAGGGCAAAGGCCAGCATAGCCATCACCACCGCAGTGGCGAGCGGCAAAGCCAGCCCCTGCGCGATGTACATCCACAGATTGAGTCCTACCAGCGCACAAAGCACACCACCACTGAGCAAGACCGCAGACGACGCTGACAAGAGCGGCAAGGCGACTGCCAATAGCAAACCCGCGCACAGCAGCTGCAGCACGTCAAACCCAGCGGCATAGTCAGGCCGAACGATGCTCTTGCCATCCAGGAATGCCGACAACACGTTGGCATGGGTCTCCACGCCTGGGTACGTCCTGCCCACCGGCGTCACACGCAAATCCAGCAAACCAGGTGCTGTCGAACCTACCAGCACCAATTGGTCCTTGAGTTGACCAGCCGGCAGCAAGCCATCCAGAACGTCCGACGCCGAGATGTACCGAAAGGAACCACCCTTGGCATCGCCCGGCCCACGGTAGGGAATGAGCGTGGCCAACTGCTGGTCCACGGGGAGCGCCAGCGTGCGACCATCTTGGCGCAGCACGATGCTTTGGAGCACATCATGCGTCCCGGACGGCTTGGAATTCACAAAGCCCGGGTGAATCTCTGGCAGACCGATGGCGGTGCGGAACATGGCCAATGCCAGCGATTCGTAATACTGCCCCTGGTACTCTGCCAACAGGGGAAGGGAACGAACAACTCCGTCCTCGTCCGTGATCGAGTTGAAGAAGCCTGCAGCAGGTGCCGCCTGGGTCAGGGACTCAATGTTGCTGCTGTACCCACGCCACGTAGTCGCCCCCAGAGGCAAGCCCCGCAAGCGCTCCACGGGCAGGGCGGGTTCTGGCAACATGCCTTTCGTGATGCCGTCGCGGTCTTCGCCCGAAAGGTAGTAACCCAGCACCACTGGCTGCCCGTGCAGAGACTGCGCAAAAAGAGCGTCATGGTCCAGTGAGGGCGCCAGACGTTCCAGTTGCTCTTGGAAGGCCGGCTGGCTGCGTAAAGGGCCCTGCGCCAGTTGTTGCAGCGTAGAGAGGCCCGAACTTTCATCGGCCTCGGCAAACAGAACGTCAAACCCCACCACGGCCACTTGTTGGCGCTCAAACAGCTCATGCACCAACGCAGCCATCTTGTCCCTGCGCCAGGGCCATTGCCCCACACGCCCCAGGCTCTTCTCGTCGATATCGACGATGACGATCCGCTCGTCCAGCGTTCGTGGCATGGTCACCCGCAAGCGGGTGTCGTAGATGATGTTGTCCAGTCGCTCCAACACCTGCAGGTGGAGCACATCGGCCACGTGCAGCAACGCAAAAACCAGCGGTATCAGCGTGACTGCGATGCGTTGCCAGCGTCGGAGGAACAGCTGCGACAAGGACTGCAACATAGGTCCACGCGCAGGAATAGGAGTGTCCAGTCAGCAAGGGCCCGCAGCGATGATGCGAGCCTTTTGCAGAGTGTCAGCTTTGCTCGAACTGCATCTCGGTGCCCGCCAGCTCCAGGCGATCCCCGTGCTTCAGGGGAACCGGCGATGCACCAATGGCAGCGCCGTTGAGCAGCGGCATGTCCGGTCCTTCGACATGGGCCAAGACAAAACCCTGGTGCCGCTTGGTGATGGAAGCCACAGCCACACCCGGCTTTCCAATCGTGGTGACCACCTTCTGCAGCGACACTTCACGCCCCGCAGCAGCACCGGACATGACCCGAATCACGGCCGAAATCGGGGCTGGCGCGGGCGCGGCCGGAGCGGGCCTAGCAGCGGCGACCGCAGGCGGCACCATTCCGGGCTTGAAGATCATGGTCTTCTCAAAGTTCTGACCTTCGGCGTCCTGGAGGAACCGAATCTTGTACTTGCCCACTTCCACTGTATCGCCATTGCGCAACTCCTGGCGCTTGACGGCCTTGGCGTTCACATAAGTGCCGTTGGTGCTGCCTAGGTCTTCAATCTCCACATCCTGTCCCACCATGTGGAGCACGGCATGCTCACCGCTCACCGCAAGGTTGTCGATCACGATGTCGTTGTAGGGGCGCCGGCCCAGCGTGGTCCGCTCCTTGGTCAGCTGCACTTCCTTGATGACAACGCCGTCGATTGAAACGATCATTCTCGGCATGATCCACTCCTGATGTGATGAATTGTTGTAGTTCGGGCCGTTCAAGAGGCCCCTAGCAATCGGGACATGAGGCCACGCTTCTTGCCCCCAGCGGCAGCCTGCACCAGCAGCACGCTCACGTTATCACGACCGCCGTTGGCGTTGGCGGTGTCAATGAGCAGTGTCGCTTTTTCCTCCAAAGGCATGGGCGCCCGCACGAGCTCCGCCAGATCCGAATCGGACACCATGTCGGTGAGCCCATCGGAACAGAGTAAAAACAGATCATTCGGCGCCACCTGAAACTCGTTGACTTCCATCAGCACATTGGGCTCCACACCCAAGGCCCGAGTCACCAGATTGCGATTGGAAGACAAGGCCGCCTGCTGCGCCGTCAGCAGCCCCGCATCGACCTGTTCCTGCAACCAGGAATGGTCGCGCGTGATTTGCTGCAAAGCACCATCACGCAGACGGTAACAGCGCGAATCGCCAATATGCCCCAGGATCAGGCGACTGCCGTGGAACACGGCAACCACCAGCGTCGTACCCATGCCCGCGTACTGCGGATTGGAGAGAGATGCCCCCAGAATGGCGTGATTGGCGTTTTCCACGCAGATTTCCAGCGCCCGGCGCACGTCCGTGGACTGGGGACTCGCGCCGGCTTGGGCCAACCAGCGGGCCATTTCGGTACGGATGAAGGTGGTTGCCATGCCACTGGCCACTTCGCCCGCGTTGTAGCCGCCCATGCCATCGGCCAATATCGCGACCTGCGCATCGCGGTCAACGGCTACCGCGTCTTCGTTGTTGGAACGCACGCGGCCCTTGTCGGTCCGCGCAGTGAATTCGTAGGTCATGGATGTGGAGGCGTGCGTCATGGGGCGCCCGAAATCGGCGGGGCTGCCGCACCCCGCACAGCGGGGGGCTCCATCACGGTTTCCTGAAAATCCGCCATTTCTTGCCCTGTTGCATCGCGGTCCGCATCATAGACGACTGGTTCAGGGCTGAATCGGGCATCGCCGGTCATGGCCTGCCGCAGATCCGCCGCGAACTGCCGCCCGGTCTGATAACGCGCCTCTGGCCGCTTTTGCAACGACAGCGCCACCACCCTGGCCACCGCGGCTGAGAGTTCGGGGCGCAGTTGGCGCACATCGGGCGCCTCCACGCTCGCGATCTTGTGCATCAGCTCGGTCATGGACGCTCCCCGCAGCGGCAGCGTGCCCGTCAACAACTGGAAGAGGGTGATGCCCAGCGAATAAAGGTCGGAGCGCCCATCGACTTTCTTTCCCGCCAGTTGCTCCGGAGACATGAAGCTGGGTGTTCCCAGAACCAGCCCCGTACGGGTCTTGCTCGAATCCGTGATGCGGGCAATACCGAAGTCCGTCACTTTGACCGCCTCTGTCCCGCCGTCAAACATGATGTTGGCGGGCTTGATATCGCGGTGCACCACATTGTGGGCATGGGCATAGTCCAGCGCATCGGCCACCCTGGCTGCAATGGAGAGCACGGTGGGGACCGGCAGCAGCCGGCCCTGGCCACAGACATGGGTCAGGTCCTGACCCTTGAGGAACTCCATGGCGATATAGGCCAAGTCATGCTCCTCACCGGCATCAAAAATGGTGACGATGTTCGGATGCTGCAATCGGCCTGCAGTTTCGGCCTCTCGGAAAAACCGTGCGCGCGCATCGATCAGGGCGTCACCTTCGAACTCCTGCCCCAAGGCCAGAGTCTTGATGGCTACGACGCGGCCGATCTTCGGATCGCGCCCCAGATACACCACTCCCATGGCGCCTTTGCCAATTTCACGATCAATCTGGTAGCGCCCCAACATGGGCACGCCGACACTCGCATCGCCTGGCAGGCGGGGCGCTGCAGCGCCGGCACCCGGCAAAGAGTCTGTGGCGCCCTGCGGAGCTTGCGCGCCACCTTGTGCCTGAGCCTTGGCACGCTTGTAGCGGCTGCGGGCGTCCTTGTAGTGCCGGTCATGGCGCAGGATATGTTCGTAGACCGTCTGCGCCTTGCCGAAGTGGCGCTTGCGCTCGAAATCCTCCGCCAGATGGTAGAGATTGTCCAGAAGCGCGTCGCTGGCAGGTACCTTGCGCAGGCGCTCAAAGGCCATATCCAGTTGTCCCTGACCCTGCAGGGCCAAGCCCATCATGCGGTCCGTCTCGGCGGCTTCTGCGGAACGTCCGGAGGCGTCACTCAGTCGACCACGGTGCAAAAGCACCACCACGGTAGTACCAGCCAATACAGCCAGCACTGGCAGCAACAACGGAACCCACAACCCCCCATAGCGCAAAAGGGTCCATTCGGCGATGACAACGGTGAGCGCGAGCGCCGCACCGCCCCCCATCCCGACGGGGCGCGCCAAACGCGGCGCCAACAGCACCAGATACACCCCCCCCAGCGCCAACACCAGCCAAGCGGCCGGAGTAGCCCAGCCTGGCTCTGTCACGCCCAGCCCGAGGCGAATGGATGACAAGGTTTGCGCCAACACCTCCACCGGATAGGCAGCATGCTCCCCCAGCTGCGCCGCTGGGGCGCCCAGCTTCTCCGTCATTTCGCCCACCAATACGATCTTGCCCTGCAAGCTACCAGCGGCGACGGTTCCATCGAGCACGCTGGCAGCCGACAGAATAGGGAAGGTGCCCGCTCCATCGCCAGCCACTTGCCAGCGGGGACGCAGCACGGCGGCTGCATTGGTGGCAACGTTCAGCCCTCCGAGCCGCAGCCCCGCAGGCGCATCGACCACGCGGATATCACCCAACCCCAGATGCAGGCTGTGTTGCGCCGCCAGCAAAGCCAGAGACGGCACCCCCACGCGGTCGTAGCGAAGAAGCAGTGGAACCTGGCGTACACGCCCATCCAGGTCAGCCTCTGCATACAAGTGCCCCACCCCAGCCGCCACCGCGCCCAACGACGGGATGGGGTGCTGCGCCGACTGCATCGGCGTTCCAGCAGCACCCGGGTCGGGCAGCGTGCTGCGACGCACGTACGATGGCAGGGGCGCAGCAGCCCCGCCAATTTCATAACGCGAAGCCAGGAGCACGTTGCCCGCCCGCTGTATGGAGGCTGCCAGACGCGCATCGCCGTCGAGTACAGCTTCTGCCTCACCCACCACACGGCCGAGCTCGGCCGTCAGTGCGGTTCCCTCAGGCGCAGCGGCAAGGGTTTCGCGGATTTTTCTCAGGTAACCCAAGCCCCTGTCGTTCTGGGGCTGTGTGAGTGGGGGGGTGTAAACAACGGTTTGGGCGCCAGCCGCTGACAGGCGATCAACCAAGCGCGCATGGATGTCACGCGACCAAGGCCACGGCCCCAGAGCAGCCAAGCTGGCATCGTCGATGCCCACAATCACCACGTCGGCCAACGGGGCGGGGGACGAGGTGCGGATGGCTGCGTCGTAGAGCTTGTGTTCGAGCGACAACGATGCGCCCGTGACCGCGCACAGGCCCGCTACGGCCAGTGCCACCAATCCGCCCCAAAAGCCATCGGTACGCCATCCATCCATCCGCCGCGCCGAGGTTTTTCGTCCCACTTGCTGTTATTCCACTCAGTATTGGGTGGGTTTGAAGCAATAACTGCGCCCATGCAATCCAAGGGCCTCAGGACCGTTGAAAAGAGGAGATTTGGAGCGAATGGGCAGCGGGGGTGGCGTTACGTGTCGTTCTTGTCACGCAACCCCAAGACGGGACACGAGCGCCATGCCATTTTTGTCACTCGCTGGCCTCAAAGAGGGGTTGCACCTCCGTGCGAGCCCCCGGGTTGCAACCCTCAGGTCGCGGATGCGCTGTTGGATCCCTTGCGCCAGAACTTGCCCACGCCCACCACCAGCGCGGCGCCCAGTGCGGCCGCTACATAGTGCAACGCTGGGTGCGCCACTGCGTAGTCATGCAAGATGGCATCGCTGGCGATGGTTTCTCCACCCACCCAGCCAATCAGCGCGGCGCCGAGCACCACGATGACAGGGAAACGCTCCATGAGCTTGATCATGAGGGTGCTGCCGAAGATCACCAGCGGGATACTGATGGCCAAGCCTAACACCAGCAGCACCACGTTGCCCTGGGCCGCAGCCGCCACAGCGATCACGTTGTCCAGGCTCATCACCAGGTCGGCGATGAGGATAGTGCGGACGGCGGCCATCAGGCTGCCATAGGTTTTGGACTCGCCCTCGTCCTCCTCGTCGTCGCTGAGCAGCTGAAAGCCGATCCATAGCAGCAGACAACCGCCCACGATCTGCAGGAACGACAGCTCTAGCAGCTTGGCAGCCACAACGGTCAGCAAAATCCGCAAGACCACGGCAGCGCCAGAGCCCCAGAACACGGCTTTCTTTTGCTGATGGGGGGGAAGGGACCGGGCTGCCAGCGCGATGACCACCGCGTTATCGCCCGAAAGAATGATGTTGATCCAGACGATCTTCACCAGGCCGATCCAAAAATCGGCGCTTTGCAGAAACTCCATGACTGACTCCACTGTTATGAATGCAAGAAGCGCCCGGAACCTGGGTTCCGAGCGCTTCTCTTTTTGTAGGAGCCGCCAGTCTAGCGGTCTGTGCCGCGCACCGCGTCCGTAATTGTGCTTACGGACGGGACAGCGACAGCCTGCTTACTTCAGCTGGGCCTTGAGCAACTTGCCCAGTTCCGAAGGGTTGCGGGTGATGATGAAGCCCGACTCTTCCATGATGGCCAGCTTGGCATCGGCCGTATCGGCGCCGCCAGAGATCAGCGCGCCAGCGTGGCCCATGCGCTTGCCGGGAGGGGCGGTCACGCCAGCGATGAAGCCCACGATAGGCTTCTTCATGTTGGCCTTGCACCACTGGGCGGCTTCGGCTTCGTCCGGACCGCCGATTTCGCCAATCATGATCACGGCGTCGGTGTCTGGATCGTCGTTGAAAGCCTTCATCACGTCGATGTGCTTGAGGCCGTTGATGGGGTCGCCACCAATGCCCACGGCGCTCGATTGACCCAGACCGACTTCGGTCAGCATGGCCACGGCTTCGTACGTCAGCGTGCCCGAGCGGGACACCACGCCGATACGGCCCTTGCGGTGGATGTGGCCGGGCATGATGCCGATCTTGATTTCGTCAGGCGTGATCAGGCCAGGGCAGTTGGGGCCCAGCAGCAGCGTCTTCTTGCCGCCAGCGGCTTCCTTGGCCTTCATCTTGTTGCGCACCATCAGCATGTCCTTGACGGGAATGCCTTCGGTGATGCAGATGGCCATGTCCAGGTCGGCTTCGACAGCTTCCCAGATCGCGTCAGCGGCGCCTGCGGGCGGCACATAGATCACCGACACGGTGGCACCGGTCTGCTGGGCGGCTTCCTTGACGGAGGCGTAGATCGGGATGTTGAAGATCGACTCGCCCGCCTTCTTGGGGTTCACGCCCGCCACGAAGCAGTTCTTGCCATTCGCGTATTCCTGGCACTTTTCGGTGTGGAACTGGCCAGTCTTGCCCGTGATGCCCTGGGTGATGACCTTGGTGTCTTTGTTGATGTAGATCGACATGTGTGTTCTCCGGGCTTACTTGACGGCAGCAACGATCTTGGTCGCAGCTTCGGCCATGGTGTCTGCGGCAATGATGGGCAGGCCAGACTCGGCCAGCATCTTCTTGCCGAGCTCTTCGTTCGTGCCCTTCATGCGCACGACCAGCGGCACGTTCAGGTTCACGGCCTTGCAAGCTGTGATCACGCCGGTGGCGATGGTGTCGCACTTCATGATGCCGCCGAAGATGTTGACCAGAATGCCTTCGACCTTGGGGTTCTTCAGCATGATCTTGAAGGCTTCAGTCACCTTCTCGGGGGTGGCACCGCCGCCCACGTCCAGGAAGTTGGCCGGCTCGCCGCCGAACAGCTTGATGGTGTCCATGGTGGCCATGGCCAGGCCGGCGCCGTTCACCAGGCAGCCGATGTTGCCATCGAGGCTGATGTAGGCCAGGTCGAACTTGGAGGCTTCCACTTCGGCCGGATCTTCTTCGTCCAGATCACGGAAGGCCACGATTTCGGGGTGGCGGAACAGCGCGTTGGCGTCAAAGTTGAACTTCGCGTCCAGGGCCATCAGGTTGCCCTTGGAGTCGCAGTTCAGGGGGTTGATTTCCACCAGCGACGCGTCGGTGTCCATGTAGCACTTGTAGATCTTGGCGAAGATGTCTACTGCTTGGTCGATGGAAGCGCCGGTCAGGCCGATGGCTGCTGCCACCTTGCGGCTCTGCGCTTCAGTGATGCCGGTCAGCGGGTCGATCATCTCGGTGATGATCTTCTCGGGCGTGGAGTGGGCCACTTCCTCGATGTCCATACCGCCTTCGCTCGAAGCGATCAGGGCGACCTTCTGCGTGGCGCGGTCAGTGACCAGCGACACATACAGTTCGTTCTTGATGTCGGCGCCGTCTTCGATGTACAGGCGGCGGACCTTCTGGCCCTCAGCGCCAGTCTGGTGCGTGACCAGCTGCATGCCTAGGATTTCGCTGGCGCGTGCTTTCACGTCGTCAATGGTCTTGGCAACCTTCACGCCGCCGCCCTTGCCACGGCCACCGGCGTGGATCTGGGCCTTGACCACCCAAACGGGGCCGCCGAGCTTCTGGGCTGCTTCCACGGCTTCTTGCACCGTGAATGCGGGAATGCCACGCGGAACGGGCACACCAAAATTGCGCAAGATTTCCTTGCCTTGGTATTCGTGAATCTTCATGAGGTCTCTCTCAGGGAAGGGTGGTAGTTACCCGTTTACCATGAACAGATGTCTGGCCGCGGGCTTGGGACATGGCAACCCGCGACTGTATCATGCTGCAACGCACCATCCTTGTGCCTGACTTACACCCTGGGCTGGCCTGATAGCCTTCCCATCCCCCCTTTTCTATCCGGCAGACGCTGCCACCTTTTTGCAGGAGCACCTCCATGTCCAAAGTCTTTATTGATGGCGAAGCCGGTACCACAGGCCTGCAGATCCGCGAGCGCCTGCAGGCCATGCCGCAGATCGAGCTGGTCAGCATTGCGCCTGAGCTGCGCAAAGACCCGGCCGCCAAGCGCGACCTGATCGCGGGGGTGGATCTGGTGGTGCTGTGCCTGCACGACGACGCTGCGCGCGACACCGTGGCGATGGTGGACGAGATCGAGCGCAGCTCGGGCCGCAAGGTCAAGGTGATCGATGCCAGCACGGCGCACCGCACGGCCGATGGTTGGGTGTACGGGTTTCCGGAACTCGCACCAGCGCAGACACAAGCGGTGCGCGACGCCACCCGCGTCTCCAATCCCGGCTGCTACGCCACTGGAGCGATTGCCATGCTGCGCCCGCTGGTCGATGCGGGCCTGATTCCTGCGGACTACCCATTGAGCCTGCCCTCGGTCTCGGGCTACTCCGGCGGCGGCCGCACCATGATCGAAGCCTACGAGGCAGGCACTGCAGCGCCGTATGAAGCCTATGCCCTGGGCCTGACGCACAAGCACATCCCCGAAATCTTGCGCTACACCGGGCTCACACGCCGCCCGGTGTTCATCCCTGCGGTGGGCAACTTCCGCCAGGGCATGCTGGTGCAGATGCCGCTGCACCTGGACCTGTTGCCCGGAGCCCCCAAGGCCAGCGACCTGCACGACGTGCTGGCCAGCCACTACAGCCGCACCAACACGCCAGAACAATGGGTCAGCGTGCCGCCCCCCACCGACGATTTGAAGCTGGCCGCCGACACGCTGACCGACACCAACAAGCTGGAGCTGCGCGTGTTTGCCAACGAGCAGTACCGGCAGGCCGTGGTCATCGCGCGCCTGGACAACCTGGGCAAGGGCGCCAGTGGCGCTGCAGTGCAGAACCTGCGATTGATGCTGGGCGTGTAAACACCTCAGAGCGCGTCAGGAAGCGGGGCCGATGCCCCGCTTGTTGGCGTTGCGGTCAGCCCTCGTCAGACGCATCGACGCCCAGCACAGCGCGCCGCGCCACATCGCCTGAGAACCCCCGCACCAGCAAAAACCGCATCTGCTTGGCGCGGGTTTGCGGATCTGCGGCGGGTTCGCCAAACTTGCGGCGCCACACCGCGCGGGCACGCTCCAGTTCGCTGCCCTGCAGCTGGGCCACCGCCTGCTGCACGGCCTCTGCGCCCAGCCCCTTGGACTGCAGCTCCTGCCGGATGCGCGATGCACCCAGACGCCCAGCGCGCCGGTGCAACACCGACTCCACCACGCGCGCCTCGCTGATGAAGTCCCGGGCCTGCAGGTCGTCCAGCACAGCCTCCAGGTCTTCGCCCTCCTGCACATGGGGCGCGAGCTTGCGCTGCAGCTCGGCGCGCGAATGCTCCCGCTGGCTCAGCAGCCGCAGCGCACGGCCCTTGAGCGAGAGCGCAGTGAATCCCATGATTGACTAAATGCTATATTTTCAATAGCTACAGACGCATATGATATGAGCGCCTGCGGGCTATTTAGCTTCAAAAACCGGAAATCACTCGTCTGCAGCCGCTACTGGGGCCTGCAGTGCGCCAGGCAGCAGCGCAATGCCCAGGCCTTCGCGCACCTTGTTCTCGATCTCGCGGGCCAGGTCGGGGTTTTCGCGCAAAAACTCACGCGCGTTGTCGCGGCCCTGGCCGATCTTTTCGCCGTTGTAGGCGTACCAGGCACCGCTCTTTTCCACGATCTTGGCCGTCACGCCCATGTCGATGATCTCGCCCTCGCGGCTGATGCCTTCACCGAACAGGATGTCGAACTCGGCCGTCTTGAAGGGCGGGCTCACCTTGTTCTTGACCACCTTGACCTTGGTCTCGTTGCCGATGGCTTCGTCGCCCTTCTTGATCGTGCCGGTGCGACGGATGTCGAGGCGCACCGAGGCATAGAACTTGAGCGCATTGCCGCCGGTCGTCGTTTCGGGCGAGCCGAACATCACGCCGATCTTCATGCGGATCTGGTTGATGAAGATGACCATGCAGTTGGTCTTCTTGATCGTGGCGGTGAGCTTGCGCAGCGCCTGACTCATCAGGCGGGCTTGCAGGCCGGGCAGGGCGTCGCCCATCTCGCCTTCGATTTCGGCCTTGGGCGTGAGCGCAGCTACCGAGTCCACCACGATCAGGTCCACGGCGCCGGAGCGCACCAGGCTGTCCACGATTTCCAGCGCCTGCTCGCCGGTGTCAGGCTGGCTGATCAGCAGGTCGGACAGCTGCACACCCAGCTTCTGGGCGTACTGCACATCCAGGGCGTGCTCTGCGTCGACAAACGCGCAGGTGCCGCCCTGTTTTTGCATCTCGGCAATCACCTGCAGCGTGAGCGTGGTCTTGCCCGACGATTCCGGGCCATAGATTTCGACCACACGGCCACGGGGCAGGCCACCCACACCCAACGCAATGTCCAGGCCCAGCGAGCCGGTGGAGACGACCTGGATGTCCTCGATCACCTCGCCTTCACCCAGGCGCATGATCGTGCCCTTGCCGAATTGCTTCTCGATCTGGGCGAGCGCGGCGGCCAGGGCCTTGGCCTTTTCCGTGTTCACGGGCAATGCGGGGTTGGTGCCTTTGACTGCGACGTCCATGAGAAACTCCTTGAAAAACAACAGGTTGGATGCTTGCATCGCTCTGCGATTAATCACAGGCTGGATGCTTGAACAGTAGTTTATGCGAGCAATGAAATCCAGATAAAGCGATTTTTAGTCAGTTTGCCTGACAATATCGCATGGCCGATTTTTCTCCAGCCGCCCCCCTTGCCACGCCCGCCCCAGTGCCTGACGACCGCTGGCGCCAGACCCACCTGGGCCGCCTGATGGGCAGCGCCCTGCGCCGCTTCGACGCGCGGGTGCTGCAGCTCATGGCGCGCAATGTGGAGGTGCCGCTGGCGCTGTCCAACCTGGCGGCACGCGACCAGGTGACGGCTGCGCACGTGCACATCACCCGGCACCTGGCCTTGCAGGGCGACCGGTTGACCGATCTGGCCCAGCGCGCGGGCATGACCAAGCAGGCCATGGCCAACCTGGTGGACCAGTGCGAGGCATGGGGGCTGGTCACGCGCGAGGCCGACCCGCTGGATGCGCGGGCGCGCCGCGTGTGCTTCACGCCCACCGGCCTGGCGTGGCTGCAAGCGTTCCGGGATGCCGTGGCGCAGGCCGAGGCGGAGTTCCGCGCCGAGGTGGGCCATGACGTGGCCACCGTGGTGGCCATTGGGCTGGAGGCCTATGCGGGCGGCGATACGGGTGCCTGAGCCCCCATCGGCTCGGCGCAAGCCAGCAGCCATTCCCTGAAGCACTGCAGCGCGTGCAGCTGCGTGCGGCCTTCGGGGTAGCAGAACCAGTAGCCCACATCACTCCGGTAACCGCCGCGCAGGTCGGCATCGGGCAGGGGCTCGCGCACCAGGCCTGCCGTGATTTCATCCTGCACCAGGCAGCGCGGCACCAGCGCCAGGCCCATGCCCGCCATCACGGCGCGGATCATGGTCTGGAACTGGTCGAACTGCGGCCCGGCCAGCGGGTCGATGAGGCCCTCCACCCCGTGCGTCTCGCTCCAGCGCAACCACGCCTCGGGCACGGTCACGTGGCGCAGCAGCGTGTAGCGGGCCACATCGCGCGGGGTGTGGATGGCCCAGTCGGCCACCTTGGTGCGGGGGGCGATCAGCGCCACCTCGTTGCCCGTGATGTGGTGGGCGTGCGCGCCGGGCCAGTGGCCGTCGCCGAACAGGATGGCGCAGTCCAGCTCGGGGCGGGTGAAGTCGTAGCTGTGCACATAAGGCACAAAGTGCAGCGTGATTTGCGGGTGCTGCTGCTGGAACTGCGGCAGGCGTGGGATGAGCCATTTGGCCGCAAACGTGGGCAGGCTGGACAGGTGCAGCGCCCCCCCACCGTCATCGCTGGTGATCAGCTCCAGCGTGGCGGCCTCCAACTGCGCCAGCACGCCACGCACCGCCTTTTCGTAGCGCTCGCCGGCGGGGGTGAGCGCCAGGCGCTTGCGGCTGCGTTCGAACAGCGGCACGCCCACCCAGGTCTCCAGTTCCTTGACCTGTTTGCTGACCGCGCTTTGGGTGAGGTGCAGGGCCTCGGCCGCGCGGGACACCCCGCCGAACCGCGTCACCGTGGAAAACGCCCGCAGCAGGTGAACGGGTGGCGAGAGGCGGCGAAGAGATGACATAGTAAGTAATCAAATCATTCCAAATTGGAATGTTATCAGGCATATCCATTGCTTGGTAGAGCGCACTGAATCCTTTAACCTCGATGCAACCCATAGGAGAAACGCCCATGCAACGCCGTCACCTGCTCTCAGCACTGGCCGCCGTATCTTTCGCTCCCGGAATGTCTTTGGCGCAAGAGGGCAAGCCCCTGCGCATCATCGTTCCGTTCCCGCCCGGGGGCGCCACGGACATCACGGCCCGCAGTCTGCAAGAGTCGCTGGCGCGCATCCTCAAGCAGCCCGTGGTGCTGGAAAACCGGGGCGGCGCAGGCGGCTCCATCGGCATGGCCGAAGTCGCCCGCGCGCCGGCAGACGGCCTCACCCTGGGCGTGGCCACGCTGTCCACCCATGGCGTGAACCCCGCCGTGTACACCAAGCTGCCCTACCACCCGACCAAGGACTTCATCGGCGTGACCGAGATCGTCAAGGCCCCGGGCGTCATCGTGATCAACCCGGCCGTGGTGCCCGTCAAGGACTTTGCGGAGCTGGTGAAGTACCTCAAGGCCAACCCCGGCAAGGTGTCTTACGCCACCCCCGGCAACGGCACCATCGGCCACATGTGGGGAGAGCTGTTCAAGAGCAGCACCGGCACCTCCATGGTGCACATCCCCTACCGTGGTGCAGGCCCGGCCATCAACGACGTGCTGGCGGGCCAGGTGGCGGTGTACTTTGACCAGGTGGCTTCGTCGCTCCCGCACGTCAAATCGGGCAAGCTCAAGGCGCTGGCGGTGTCGTGGCCCGAGCGGCTGGATGTGTTGCCCGATGTGCCCACCTACGCCGAACTGGGCTACAAGCAGGCCAACGAGCCTTCATGGTTTGGCCTGGTGGCCCCTGCGGGCACGCCCCCGGCGGCGGCAGAGCGCATCCAGCAAGCCGTCGCCCAGGCCCTGAAGGAGCCCGCCGTGCGCGAGCGCCTGGCGGGACAGGGCCTCTACCCCTCGGGCACCACACCCAAGGAATTCACGGCCCAGATCGCCAGCGAGATCGACAAAATGAAGCGCGTGGCGGCCTACGCCAAGGTGGTGCTCGACTGACCTGATTTCCCCGGGCCCTGAGCCCGGGGACGGCCACAGCTGGGATGGTGAGACGACGCAGGCAAGCCTACTTCCCGGGCCTGCTCAAGGTCTCAGGGATAACCATAGTCACATCCCGGTCTGGGCGGCTAGGCCAGCCGCCCTCCTTTGCGCACACTCTGCCTATGCATGCAGCCTTGAAACTGATCCACCACCGCTTCCAGCAGGCCCAGCCCGGCGTCACCGGCTCGCCGGGACTTGCCACACAACCCTCCAGCACCGCCACCGTCACTGCGGTGCCCGGCAGCACACCACTGGTCCTCGACTCCCCCCACAGCGGCACCCGGTACCCCGACGACTTTGGTTCCGCCCTAGACCTGGCCACGCTGCGCCGGGCCGAAGACACCCACGTCGAAAAGATCTACGACTTTGCCCCCGCGCTCGGCGTGGCCTGGGTCGAGGCCCACTTCCCCCGCATCTACCTGGACGCCAACCGCGATACGACCGAGCTGGACACCAGCCTGCTGGACGGCGACTGGCCCGACCCCGTCTCCACCGATCCCAAGGTGCTCAGCAAGGTGCGCCTGGGCAAGGGGCTGATCTGGAAGTTCACCGACCAGGGCGAACCCATCTACCAGCGCCAGCTCACTGTGGCCGAGGTGCGTGCGCGCATCGACCGCTGCTGGCGCCCGTACCACGCCGCCGTGGCCCAGGCCATCGATGCCGCCCATGCGCGCCACGGCTACAGCATCCACCTCAACTGCCACTCCATGCCCGCCGTGGCCGGGCGCTTTGCCACCGAGTTTCCGGGGCTGGAGCATGCCGACTTTGTGGTGGGCGACCGCGATGGCACCACCGCCAGCCCGGCGCTGTCGGCACTGATCTGCGAGCACCTGCGCGCATGCGGCTATAGCGTCGAATACAACCACCCCTACAAGGGCGTGGAGCTGGTGCGCCGCTACGGCAACCCCGCGCAGCACCGCCACAGCATCCAGGTCGAGATCAACCGCAAGCTCTACATGGACGAGCAGACGCTCGCCCAGATGCCTGAGGGCATGGCGCGGCTGCAGGCGGACCTCAAGACCCTGGTGCAGAGGCTGCTGGCACACGATCAGCGCTGAGCACCCGACGCAGGCCCGGCGGGCTCAGGCCACCAGCGTGGAGACCCCTTCGTAGAGCAGGCCCATGCTGTCCGCCGTGGCGATATTGCTGTGGGCCAGGCCCGCGCGCGAACCATCGAGTGCGACCACCGACAGCGCCTGAAAGCCCGCGTCCTGCCCGTTGTGCAGCAACCAGCCCGTGCCGTGCACCGCATGCACCAGCCAACCCAGGCCATAGCGGCCTGCGGGGGCATGCCCCAGGTCCTGCAGGCCCTTCACATAGCTGCGGGGCAAGGGGGTGGCGTCGCCGCGCAATGCCTGCAGGTGCCACTGCAGCCACCGCGCGTCCTCCTCCACCGTCAGGCTCACGGCGCCTGCCGGGTCCAGGACCTCCAGCCACACACGTTCCGGCGCCTCGGCCAGGGGCAGGGGCTGCAGCCGCCCGTCCAGGATTTCATGCCCGGCGGGCTGCTGGCTACCGGCACGCATCGGTTCTCCCACAAAGAGCGAAAGGCCCAGGGGCTGGGCCACGCGCTGGCGCAGCAGATCCGCCCACCCCAGGCCCGTGGCCGCGCGCAGCATGCGGGCCGCCAGCGCATAGCCTGCGTTGGAGTAGGCAAAGCCCGGGTCTGCGCCCGTGCCGCGAACGGGCGGCTGGCGCAGCAGCCACTGCAGGAAGAACGCCTCCGCCTCCGCAGGTTGCTGCCAGCGCGCCAGCACCTCAGGGCCCACTGCATTCACGAACAGGTCCACGTCTTCGATGGCTGAAAAACCCATCACCCCGGCGCGATGGTCCAGCAGGTCGCGCAGCGTGATCTGCTGGTAGGCGGGCAGGGCGCTCTGCGCCAGCTCGGGCAAGGTCTGGGCCAGCGTGCTGTCCCAGCGCAGCAGGCCCTGGTCCACCACACTCGCGGCCGCGCAGGCCGTCATGGCCTTGGTGTTGGAGCCGATGGCCATCAGGTCGCCGGAGGCCAGGGGCGCATTGCCACCCAGGCGGCGCAGCCCCGCGACGGCTGTGCGGACCTGGCGCGGGTCCGCCCACCCGGCTGCGGCTCCCACCACGCCCTGCTTCACCAGCCCTTGGGCCAGAGTCTGCACCCGCTTGTGGGCTTCGCGGGGACCGTCGTCGTCGCCACCGCCGCAGGCGGTGAGCACACTGCCCAGCGTGGACAGGCCTGCAGCGGCCAGCCAGTGGCGGCGCGAGAGAATAGGGGCGCTGCGCGCCGTGGAAGGGGTAACAAGGTGGGTAGGGTTCATGGCATCTCGTGAAGTGAAGAAGATGCCGGGATTGTTGAAACGCGAACCTTGGGCGAACCCAAAGATCTGCGCTGGGCGTGGAGCTGCCGGGTGCGGATTGTCAGCCCGCCACCGGCCAGCGCAGCGTGAAGCCCACGCCCCGCCCATGAAGCCCCGGCCCCAGGCGGACCTGCCCGCCCAGGTGGCCGATGGCCTGCTGTGCAATGGTGAGTCCCAGGCCCGATCCGCTGCTGCGCGCGCGCGGCGAGCGCCAGAAGCGCTCGAACACCCGGTCTTGCTCGCCGGCCGCTATGCCCGGGCCGTCGTCGGCAATCCAGACCACCACGTCGCCGCCCTCCTGCCACACCCGCAACTGCACCTCGCGCCCCGCACCGGGGCCGCAGCCGTGCTTGAGCGCGTTGTCCAGCACATTGCCCAGGGCGGACCAGAGCAGCTGGCGGTCCAACGGCAGCTCCAGGGTGTCCGGGCCGTCCAGCGACAGCTCCACGCCCAGGCCCTCGGCCCAGCCCGCGCGCTCTGCCAGGCAGTCCTGCAGCAGCGCCATCAGGTCCTGGGGCGCGGCGGAGTCCAGCGCGGGGGCTTCTTCCAGGGCTGCCAGCATGAGCAGCTGTTCGCTCAGATGCGCGGCGCGCTGCACGGCGCGCGTCAGCGCCTCGCTGGCCTGCGCGCGTGCGGGGCCTTCGGGGGCTTGCGCCAGCACATGGGCCTGGGTGGCGATGACGGCCATGGGCGTGCGCAGTTCGTGGGCCGCGTCGTGCACCAGGGCCTTTTCGCGCGCCAGGTGGGCCCGCAGGCGGGCCAGCAGCTGGTCGAACGACTGGGCCAGGCCGTGCAGCTCGCGCTGGGGCGGAAGGTGCTGCAGCGGCCGCAGGTCGTTGGCCGAGCGCGCGGCGATCTGGGCATCCAGCCGCGCCAGCGGGCGCAGCCCGGTGCGCACGGCCAGCCACAGCGGCAGGCCCACCAGCGGCAGCGCCAGCAGCACCGAGGCCGCCAGGTCTTCGCCCATGAAGCCCAGCAGCCGCGCATCGGCCAGGCGGGGCTCGGCCACCACCACGCGCCAGGGGCCCGTGCTTTCCCAGGCCACCCAATGGGGGGTGCCGGCCACGTCCATCGCGGCATGGCCCGCATCGCCTGCCAGCACCACCGCGCGCACACCGGCCGTGCTGCTATGCAGAAGCTGGCCTGTGCGGTCCTGCAGCTGCAGCAGCACCGAGGTGCCCTGCAGCAGGTCCACATCGGCGCGCATGGCGTTGAGGGTGTGGGCCATGCCGTGCACCAGCGCGCGGGCCTCGGCGGGTTGCTCCAGCGTGGCCAGAGCCCCTGCCAGCCCCTGCGCGAGCTGGCGCACGCCGGGGTTGGTGTCCATGGCGCGGTAGTGGGTGATGGCCGCCTGGCCCAGCAGCACCAGCCACACCAGCGCCATGGCCGCGAGCAGTGCCAGCAGGGTGCGGCGCATGAGGCTCGGGCCCCACCAGCCGCGTGGGGGCGCGGGGGTTTCGGTCGGTGGTGTCATGGCTGCAGCCGGTAGCCCACGCCACGCACCGTGACCACGCGCTCGGCGCCAATCTTCTTGCGCAGGTTGGAGACATGCACCTCCAGTGTGGCGGCGTCCAGCGCGTCGCCCAGGGGTTCGAGCCGCTGGGCAAGGACGTTCTTGGCCACCACCTTGCCGGGTTCGCGCGCTAGCTCCACCAGCAGCCGGAACTCGCGCGGTGACAGCGCCAGGGGCTCGTCGCCCACCCAGGCCTCGTGCCGCCGGGGCGCCAGGCGCAGCGCGCCCAGCGTCCACTCCTCGCTGGCCTGGCGCGCACTGCGCCGCAACACGGCGTGCAGGCGCGACAGCAGCTCGGGCACATCGAAGGGCTTGAGCACGTAGTCGTCGGCACCGCCGTCCAGGCCGTCAAGCCGGTCCTGCAAGGCGGTGCGGGCCGTGATCACGATCACCGGCAGGCTGAGGCCCGCGCGGCGCCAGCGACGCAGCAACGCCATGCCCTGACCGTCGGGCAGGGTCAGGTCCAGCAGCACGGCGGCGACCTCGTTGGCGTCGGGCAGGGGCGGCGTGGCGGCCACGCTGCGCAGCCATTGCACAGTGAATCCGCCCTGCTGCAGGGCTTGCAGCAGGGCCTGGCCCAGGTCCAGGTCGTCTTCGATGAGCAGGATGTGCATGGCCGCCATTTTCCGTGCCCCCAGCTTGCAGCCAGCCAAAGGCGCCGGACAGGGAGCGGGCGCCTAAAATCCTCGCACAGGCAGACAATGACGACACAGGCCCGCCCACGGGCCGCACCACCCAAGGAGACAGTCCGCATGCGCATCCTCATTGCCGAAGACGACCAGGTGCTGGCCGATGGCCTGCTGCGCACGCTGCGTGCCTCGGGCGCCGTGGTGGACCATGTCGCCAGCGGCAGCGAGGCCGACGCGGCGCTCATGACCAACAACGAGTTCGACCTGCTCATCCTGGACCTGGGCCTGCCCAAGATGCATGGGCTGGAGGTACTGAAAAAGCTGCGCGGCCGGGGCTCCGCCCTGCCGGTGCTCATCCTCACCGCCGCAGACAGCGTGGAAGAGCGCGTGAAGGGCCTGGACTTTGGCGCCGACGACTACATGGCCAAGCCCTTCAGCCTGCAAGAGCTCGAAGCCCGCGTGCGTGCCCTCACGCGCCGGGGCATGGGCGGCACCAGCAGCGCCATCAAGCACGGCCCGCTGGTGTACGACCAGGCCGGCCGCGTGGCCACCATCGACGGCAAGATGATCGAGCTGTCCGCCCGCGAGCTGGGCCTGCTGGAGGTGCTGCTGCAGCGCGCCGGCCGCCTGGTGAGCAAGGAGCAGCTGGTGGAGCGCCTGTGCGAGTGGGGCGAGGAGGTGAGCAACAACGCCATCGAGGTCTACATCCACCGCCTGCGCAAGAAGATCGAAGGCGGGCCCATCCGCATCGCCACCGTGCGCGGCCTGGGCTACTGCCTTGAGAAGATCCCCAATTAACTATCAAAACGATAGCAGCTTGTGCATATGAATCTAGCGCTATCGGGTGTTTTGGCATCAAAAATGCCACGGCGGCCGCTGTGAAGATCTTCCAGCGCGAGCAGCGCTCCCTGTTCGGCGAAATCCTGGACTGGATGCTCACGCCGCTGCTGCTGCTGTGGCCTGTGAGCCTGGCGCTGACCTGGCTGGTGGCGCAGGGCCTGGCCAACAAGCCGTTTGACCGGGCGCTGGAGTACAACGCCCACGCCCTCGCCCAACTGGTGAGCGTGGTGGGCGACAAGGCGCAGTTCAACCTGCCCCAGCCCGCCAGCGAGATCCTGCGCGCCGACGACTCCGACATCGTGTACTACCAGGTCATCGGCCCGGGCGGCGAGTTCCTCTCGGGCGAGCGCGAACTGCCCGAGCCCCCGAGCGACGAGGTGCCCCTGTCGGGCGAGGTGCGGCTGCGCGATGCCGAGATGCGCGGCATCGACATCCGCGTGGCCTACATCTGGGTGCGCCTGCCGCTGAAAGACACGCCGGTGGCGCTGGTCCAGGTCGCCGAGACGCGCGAAAAACGCAGCGTGCTGGCCACCGAAATCATCAAGGGCGTGATGCTGCCGCAGTTCGTCATCCTGCCGCTGGCCGTGCTGCTGGTCTGGCTGGCGCTGGCGCGCGGCATCCAGCCGCTCAACCAGCTGGAGCAGCGCATCCGCGCGCGCAACCCCGACGACCTCTCGCCGCTGGACGACCGCACCGTACCGCTCGAAGTGGCGCCGCTGGTGTCGTCCGTCAACGACCTGCTCACGCGGCTGAACGATTCGCTGGCCACGCAAAAGCGCTTTCTGGCCGATGCAGCCCACCAGCTCAAGACCCCGCTGGCGGGCCTGCGCATGCAAGCCGACCTGGCCCAGCGCGAAGGCACCAGCACCGAAGAGCTCAAGCGCTCGCTGCAGCAGATCGGGCGCTCCAGCATCCGCGCCACACACACCGTCAACCAGCTGCTGGCGCTGGCGCGGGCCGAGGGCAGCGGCGTGGGCATTGCCCGCCAGCCCTGCGACCTGGCGCGCCTGGTGATCGAGGTGGTGCGCGACTCGGTGCCCCGTGCGCTCGACAAGCACATCGACCTGGGCTACGACGGCGCCGAGCCTGGATCGCCGGGCGTGCTGATCGACGGCAACCCCACGCTGCTCAAGGAGCTGGTGCGCAACCTGGTGGACAACGCCATCAACTACACCCCCTCCACGCCCGACAAGCCCGGCGTGGTCACCGCCCGCGTGCTGGCCGACACCTTCGGCCATGTGCTGCTGCTGCAGGTCGAGGACTCCGGCCCCGGCGTGCCCGAGGCCGAGCGCGAGCTGGTGTTCCAGCCGTTCTACCGCGCCCTGGGCAGCGAGGCCGACGGCTCCGGCCTGGGCCTGCCCATCGTGCTGGAGATCGCCAGCAAGCACGATGCCGAGGTCACGCTCGAAGACGCACGCCCTGGCCAGACCCCGCCCGGCGCGCGCTTCAGCGTGCGTTTTGCGGCGCGGGACGTGGTGGCAGGCAGCTGACCCTGTGGCAGAAGACAAGGCCGGCACGCCGCAGGGTTGATGCGCCGGCAACCCGCCACAGCACCGGGCATCCGGCATCATGCAGCCTCGTCGCTTGGCCCGATCTTTTTGCACGTACGCAGCCCCCAATGACCTCACCGCCCCGCCGCTTTGCCAACACGCACCCTGACGTGGTGATCGGCAACTTCCCCTGGTACGAAATGGTCTGGCGCTCGCTGCGCGGCGATTTCAAGCCGCGCAGCGAACCGGCGGGTGGCTACGAGGCCTTTGCCCGGCAATGGACGCAGCCCGTGGACCCTGCGCGCCTGGCGCAGCGCCAGCAGGCACCCGTGATCACCTGGCTGGGCCATGTCTCCATGCTGCTGCAGGTGGCGGGCCTGAACGTGCTGATGGACCCCACGCTGTGCGATTTTGCGGGCCCCCTGGGCCGCTTCGGTGCCCCGCGCCGTGTGCCTGCGCCCCTGACGCCCGAGGACCTGCCGCCCATCGATGTGGTGCTGATCTCGCACAACCACTACGACCACCTTTGCTACGGCACCTTGCGCCGCCTGCGCGACGCGGGCCAGTCGCCCCGCTTTGTGGTGCCGCTGGGGCTGGCCGACTGGTTCACACAGCGGGGCATGGGCCCCGTCACCGCGTTGAACTGGTGGGAGCACGCGGACATCGCCCCCGGCGTGCGCGTGGTGTTCACGCCGTCGCAGCATTGGAGCCGCCGCACCCCGTGGGATACGAATGCCTCGCTGTGGGGTGGGTACCTGCTGGAATGGTCGCGCCCGCAGGCGGCTGTGCCCTGGCGTTTTCTGTTCCCGGGCGACACGGGCTACAGCGACGACTTCAAGGCCATCCGCCAGCGCCTGGGGCCGGTGGACTTTCTCGCATTGCCCATCGGCGCCTATCTGCCCCGCGACTTCATGAAGCCCATGCACGTGAACCCCGAGGACGCCGTGCAGCTCATGCTGGACGTGGAAGCCAGGCAGGCCATGGGTGTGCACTGGGGCACGTTCATGCTGACGCAGGAGGCCTTCGACCACCCGCCGCGCGACCTGGCCGCCGCGCTCGCGCAGCGTGGCCTGCCGCTGGACCGCGTCTGGCTCATGCGGCAGGGCGAGACGCGCGCCATACCGCTGCCATAGCGCTGCACCGGGGTTGGCGCAGCAACCGTGCTCACGCCACGCGCTGCACCGACATCAGGGCCATGTACAAAAAGCCCCGGGCCGTGGGCACGCGGTACACACCCTGGGCGCCCAACACCTGGGCGGCCACACCCGACAGCTCCCAGCCATCGGTGGCGTCGCCCTTCCACAGCGGCACCGTGAGGTGCAGGAAGCCCCTGGCTTCGCCAAACTCCCGCACAGCGGCAATGCGCGACACCACCGGGGCCTCGTTATGGAAATTGGCCCAGGCCCACAGCCAGGTGCCGCTGGCTTCCGACACCGAGCCGATGAACTCGATGCTGGCCACCACGCGGGGCACGCCACCGTCAGAGAAGGTCAAGGTGCCCGCCGCCTGGTCGTAGTCCCAGCGCTCAAAGCGCGAGATGCCGTAGTCCGACTCCAGCGCGCGCTGTTTCTCCCGCAGCGCGTGGTGGCCGTCCGTCACCGCATCGATCCAGGCCGCCTCGTCCTCGCCGTCCAGGGCATCCACGCTGCGCGCCATGGAGTCCTCGTAACAGTGGTGGCACAGGATCTGAAGATCCAGGCAGTCAGCGTTGTGTTCGTTCCACTCGCCGCCTCGTTTCATCAGCTCGGCGTTGCAGCTGGCACACCAGGCGTCCGGGTAGGGGGTGTCTGGCGACGGCGCATCGCAAAACCAGCGCTGCACCGGGTGGCGGCACAGGTGCCCGCAGACGTAGGTGGGTGCGGCTTCGCCATGTTCACCGCACTGGATGGATGTCGGCTCTTCGTTCATGGGGCGGTGTCTACCTTAGCCACAAGTGCGCAGCGTCTTGCCGGCCATCGCGGTGCGCAGCACATCCAGCTGCGCCCGCAGCGCGTCGTTCACTGAGGGCAGGCGCAGCGTGAAGCCGGGGGATTCAGCGCGCTCCTGGATCACGCGGGCGGTGCGCACGCCTTTGTTGCCGAGATTGGCCAGCTCACGCTCGGCCGCCTCCTTGGAGGCAAAGCGGCCCAGCGACAGGCCCAGTTCGAGCGTGCCCCCCGCGCGGTCGTGCTCCACCTTGCGGGCGCGCAGCTCGGCGCGTTTGCGGTCCAGCGTTTCCATGTCGTCAAACCGGCCCATGTAGACCATCCAGCGGCCCGGCACGGGCGTGGGCTCCAGCGCCCAACTGCCTGGGGGCAAACCGGCGGCAGCCGTGCGCAGCGCTTCGGCCTGGCGGTCGTCAAACACGCCGGCCTGCAGGCACTCGGCGGAGTCCGCTGGGGCCGGGGCAGCCGGTGTGGAGGCGGG